>JADKHK010000004.1 GCA_016721845.1 Lysobacterales bacterium | reverse complement strand
CGTCGGGAATGCCGTCGCCATCCTGATCCTCGTGCGTGGCGGCGGATGCTGTAGACGCCGGTGTCGGTACCTGGCATGCAGCTGGTTCGGATTGCTGGATCGACTGCAACGGTGTAGGCCGATTCGCGGGCAAGGCAGTCCGATGCTGATCGAGAGCCACCGGGATCGATTGCGTGCCGCATTTCACAGGCCGCGAGTAACCACCTCGGGTTGGCGGGAAGCCGGCCGCGGTTGCTGTGTGTATGTTGGGTTCCGTGGTCGAAGGCGAGGTGGGTCGCGCAGTTCCAAAGGCTGGCGTTGATGCCGTTCGCGAATTCGGCCCAGGTGGCGCCGGCGTCGTTGCTGCGCAGGACGGTCGACGCTGCGAGGCATAGAGTTTCGCGCATGGCGAGCCAGAGCACTTGGGGGTTGCCGGATCGACCAGCAGGTTGACCATACGTCGCCGAGGCGTTCGGATGGACGGCGGCGTTGATCTTCGCGGCAGCCGGTGACGCGGGACCAGGTCGCGCCGGCGTCGGTGCTCTTGAAGAGTCCGGGCTTTCGCGCGGTGTCGAGCGGGATGGCGTCGCCGCTGTCGAGGTCGTAGAACTCCGCTTCGGTGCCGACATAGATGCGCGCAGCGCGTTGGCGGGATCGACCGCGACGACGGTGGGCGTCAACCCGTTGCAGGATCCTTGTTGACCGGAAATTGCTGCGCGGGAATCCCGGATTGACGCTCAAGTCGGTCCAAGTGGCGCCGCGGTCGTTGCTGCGAAGAACGCGATGGGTCTGGTCGGCGATCAACTGGTCGTCCGGCGCGCGTCCGTGGCCGACCGCGTAGACACGCTGCAACGGCCCGTTCGCGGTGGTGCAGGGGGGCAGCGCACAGGAATTCGGGTCGAGCGCCAATGCGCGCAGCGGACCGAGATAACTGTTGGCCACCGGCAGATTGCCGTCCAGAGTGCCCCAGTTCGCGCCGCCGTCGTCGCTGCGGTAGAGCCCGAAATTGACGTAACCGGTGTTGCCGTTGGAGGCGGCGCGTCCGCCGGCGTAGATCGTGGTGGCCGCGACGCTGCCGGTGGTGGTCGGATCGATCGTCAGGGCCTCGATGTCGACGGCGCGCAGTCCGTTGTTGGCCGCGCTCCACGTGTTGCCGCCGTCGACGCTGGCGTGCAAGGCCGCCGATGCGATCGAAATTCGCCTGCCCCGGCCCAGATGCGCTGGCTGACGCCGTTGCTCGTCGTCGCCGGATTCCGGATGGACGGCCGGGGCGCGGATGGCGGCCGACGCCGGCGACGCAGCGATAGGCGACCGAGGGGTGCCGGTCGGGTTCAGCTTGAACATGCGGCACCGGTCGACGCGAACAACCGGGGCGAGCGCCGCTGCTCCAGACCAGATGACGGGCGCCGGCCGATACCGGCACGCCGGTCGCCTGGTATAGCTGGCGTTCGGCGTCAGGCCGTCGAACACGGCGTGGTGGGCGCGTAGCAGCGAGGCGCCGTCGGAAATCGATGCGGTAGACGCCTTCGGTGCTGGCGATCCAGGCGCGGTCGGCGTTGTCGCATCGGCGGTGACCGATACGCCGGCGGCGCCGACCATACGGGGTCAGGTCGCGCCGCCGTTGTTGCGGTGGAACACGTCGTAGCCGCCGACCACCGTCCAGAGGTCGCCGTCGATGCCGAACGACAGGCGGTCGATGCTGCCGCTGGCGGACAGGCTGGTTGCCGTGCAGTTAGCGCCGCCGTCGGTGCTGACAGAGCGGCTGGTTGCCCACGCCGCCGTCGACCAGGCCGACGAACACGCGCAGCGGGTTGGCCGGATCGAACGCGATCGACGTGACCGCGCGGTCCGCCGGCAGTCCGGTCCCGATCTGGAAGAAGTCGAGGCCGCAATTCGTGCTCTTGAACAGCATCGGTCCGCGGCCGCCTGCCGCTGGTGCCCCGTGCCGAGCAGCAGCACGCAGGCGATGCCGGCCTTGTTCGGCGAATGCGGTGGGATGGACGTCGCTCGGCAGGCTCTCGGGCAGGATGGCCCAGGTCGACCCGCATCGTCGCTGCGATAGATCCGCGACCTTGAATCGAAGGTAGAGCGTGGCCGGCTGCTCCGCATCGAGCATCAGCGGCAAGCCGTAAATCGTGTCGGCGACGATGCCCTGGTCGGCGGCCGCCCAGGTGCCGCCGCCGTCGACGGAGCGAAACACGCCGCCGTTGGTGGTCGCGTAGGCCTTGTGGCCGGGTCGGCCTGGTCGAACACGATCTCGTGCACGCGCCCGCCGAGCGAGTCCGGCCGTCGTCCATTGGGCATCACGCCGAGGGGCCGCCGTCGACAGGCCCAGTCCTGCAAGAACACACCAGAAACGCGCAAGCCGCATCGGTCGATCCCCAGTGATGACGGCGTCATGCTGGCGCCGTGCCGGCGTCGTGTCGTGAATTCGGGCCCGGGCCCGGATCTGACGCATCGCCGTTCGGCGGCGGACAACAATCGTGAAACTGCCGGCGATGGCGCATTCCGGGCGGCCGCACGGTTCCCGGCGTCAAGGGCGTTTTCGCGGCCTTCACGTTCATTTCGTCTTCGATGGCGTGTGTCCGAGGCGCAAGTGCTGGCGCGGATTGTGCTAGTGGGTCACAGGTTCGGTCGTCTGCAATCGATGTGCGCGACGAACCGGCCGGCTGCGCTGGGCGTGTGCAGGCGGGCGCGTGATGCGGCGCGGGGCGGCCTTGCGCAGAATCGCGCCGGGTTCCGCTACACTGACATCCAAATGGCAATTTGTTGACTTGCGTCACATTTCCTGGGGCGACATCGAATGGGCTCGAACATGAAACAACACTCCCGTCTCCCCGGTAGCGCCGGCCGTTGTCTCGCACTGTTGTCGCTGCCGCGCGATGGCCTCGATGGCGCAGGTGATTCACACCTACGATGCCGTGCCGACTTCCACCACGATCAATGACAACGCCTGCACCTCGGTCACCATCAACGTGCCTGACACCTTCAATGTCGGCAACGCGCACGTCGCCATCGGAGTCGATGTAACGCATACCTATCGTGGTGATCTGAGGCTGGAAGTCGATCCGCCGGAAGCCGGCGAAGCAAACAAGATTTTCTTGGATCGCATCACCGGTGACGCCAACGAAAACTTCCGCATCATGGTGTCCACCAATGACGACACCACGGCGTCGAGCAACGATGGCAGTAACGATGGCCGGACAGCCTGTTCGCTATCGCCGCCTAGTGCAGTACACCAACACGGGTGGTGGCGTTGGCCCATTCAACGACACCAACACCAATCACCCGTCAACGGCAAACTGGGTCATCTCGGTCTGCGATGCAGCGAACAGCGACGTGGGCACGTTCAATAGCGTGCGCTTGGTGCCGCGCAATCAGTCCGAAGTCGCGCCGGCGTCCTGCGGCACCAAGAGCACCTACGCCTGAGCAGCAACGGCAACAACGTTGCGTTCGGCACCACCGGTGCGATCAACGGCATCACGATGACGCAGCCGTCCACGAGCGGGGAAGCTACGGGTGATACCAGCACCGGCTCAAACCCCAGTTTCCGCACTAGTACCGGTCCAACCGGGAATAGTACCGGCGGCTATTACCGGTTCTAGATGAACCTTTCGACATCGGGTAATCCCGAGCCCAACGGCATGGAATGGGCGGTCTTCAACTTCGACGCCCGTGCATGGATTGAGCTTCTCGACGCTGGACACCGACTCGTCCTCAGCTCAGTTCGAGGACTACATGCGTGTCGAGGGCTTTGACGATACTCGCCATGACCATTCAGGTGCCGCGTCAGTCGGTGCTCGCCAACAGTCAGTTGAGCTACGCAGGTGATTGGGTGAAGGCGACAGTGATGTTGACGACAACAGCACCGATGGCAACGCCACTTGACGTTCACCAAGCCGGTTGGCGCGTGCGCGTCACCTATGCGCAGGGCGATCAGCCGAACAACAATTCCGGCAATCAGCTAGTCGGCATCGGTACTGTCAGCTTCTCTGCGGCTTCGATTTCGGCGATGCGCCGGACAGCTACGACACGAACTTCAACGACGGCGGTGCCCGTCATACGCTGGGCAACCGCAACGTGTACATGGGCACCATGCCTGATGGCGAAGGCGATGGTATCGGTGACACGAACGCCGACAGCGACGGCGCCGACGAAAACGGTTCGCTGACGCTGCCGACCCAGTGGGCGGAGGCGGCGGCAACCCGCATTACCAATGCACCTGGTCGGGCGGCACCTATTCGACCGCGCCCGGCGAATACTGCGTCACCGTGAACGTGACCAACAATTCCGGCACCGGCGCCCAGCCCGTCGGCTGGCTCGCTATGGAACGACGACGGCGACTTCCTCGACGCCAACGAACGCAGCCTGCCGCGTCTGGGCGGATTCACCACAGCACCTTCGGGCGACACCACCTTCACCACCGCCAACATTCCGAACGGCACGACGAACGTGACGCTGGTGCTGGTGTGGTCCGCCTCGCCCGGTGCCAACCTGAACAGCGACACCTACCTGCGCCTGCACGCATCACCACCGACAGCCTTCATGAGCGAAGCTCGTCACCGTCGCCGTCGGCCTCGCCAGCGACGGCGGAGTGGAAGACCATCGCATTCCGGCCAATACCTTGCCCGTCACGCTGTCGTCGGTGCGCTCGCGCATCGTCGAAGGCAAGCTCACCTGCGCTTCGGCACCGCCAGCGAAATCGATAACATCGGCTCACCGTGGAAGAACGCGGTGCCGATGGCCGCTTTGTGCCCGTGGCCGCGCCGCGTCGATGATCGCGAGCCAGCGCAACAACACCGCCGGAAGCGAGCAGCTACGCCACGCAACTTGCGACGGTGCCTGCGACCGGCAAGTTCTACCTGGTCGATCATTCGAGCAGCGGCGCGCGCCGTACACGGCCCGGTTTGAAGTGGGCGCGAACTTCGGCATCGACAGTTCCGCCGAACGCTTCCGCTGGACGACACCGCGAATGCCATCGCCCAACTCGAGGCGCTGGCACGCAGCACGGCCTCGTCGAACGCCGGCAAGCTCTGGGTCGAACAGGCCGGCTTCCATCGTGTGACGGCCACGCAGCTTGCAGCGGCCGGCGTGCACCTTGAAGGCGTGCCGGTCGAACGGATCGCCGTCACCTTCCGTGGCCAAGGCGTGCCGCGCCGCATCGTTCCGGACAGCGGCAACTTCGGCGCGAACTCGTACATCGACTTCCTCGCCGGCACGCACGAATCGCTTTACACCAAGGCGTTCCCGTACCTGGTGCGCGGCGACGCGATCGGCGTCGTCGCCATCGACCGCAACAACTGGGTGGCCGATACCGAAACCTCGGCCTGGTACTGGGCGGAATCGCTACGCGCCGGACAACAAGTACAACCATTCCTCGCCGACGGGCGACCCGTGGCATGCCGACGAACTGCTCGCCTACGCGAACCAGCCAGTGAGCCGTTCGGTGTCGCTGCCGGTATCGGCGGTCGCGACCGATGTCGGCGACATCGCCGAACTGCAAGCCGACCTGATCGGTCTGACCAACTTCGACGGCGGCGAAGCCGATCACCATGCGCTGCCGCAAATCGACGGCCAGACCGTGGCCGACGAGCGCTTCGACGGCAGCGTTGGGCACAGCGTGCGCCTGCGTCTGCCGCTGTTCGGTGCCGGCCAGCTCGACGTCGGCGTGGTGCTGCCGGGCGACACCGGCTTCGAGTTCGACATGGCCTACATCGACCGCATCAACCTGCGCTATCCGCGCCTGCCGGTCGCGGACGGCGAGCGTCTGTTCATCGACGCACTGCAAAGCGGCCATGCGTTCTTCGTCGAAGGCGCGGGCGACGGCGACATCCTGCACAGCTTCCTGTCCGGCTTTGAAGGCCCGGACAGCGTGGCCGGATTCCGCGTCGATGGACTGGCCGACGGCGAAATCGTCGCCTGCGTCGGTCGCGGCGACGACTGGCAGTGGATCGCCCATTCCGTGCAGGCCACGGGCGGTACGGCCCTGCTGCCGTCCGACACCGGTTCCTCGTACTGGGTGTCGAACGTGTCGAGCCTGCGCGCGCCGCAGATCGAACCGCTGGAATCGGCTGCGCCGCTGATTGCCGGTCAGGCCGACTACCTGATCATCAGCCCGACGCTGTTCCTCGACGAACTGCAACCACTGGTCGGCTTGCAGCAGTCGCGCGGGCTGAACGTGCGCGTGGTTGACCTGCAACAGATCTACGACCAGTTCAACGACTCGGTGCCGGAAGCGGCGGCGATCCAGCGCTTCCTCGATGCGGCGGTGCCGGCCATGGGCGTCGAGTACGTGCTGCTGGTCGGCGGCGACACCTACGACTACAAGAACAACCTCGGCACCGGTTCGATCTCGCTGGTCCCGACGCAGTACACGAAGCTTGGCGATGTCATCACCTTCGCGCCGGTCGATGCGTTCTATGCCGATGCCGATCGCGATGGTGCGCCGGAGTTCGCGCTGGGTCGTTTGCCGGTGCGTTCCATCGCCGAATTGCAGGCGCTGACGGCGAAGCTCGTGGCGGTGAACGGCAGCGTGCCGGATCGCAAGCTGATGCTGGTGGCACAGGCGGCGGACGGCGAGGAAGACTTCGCCGGCATCAGCGATGCCTTCGCCGCGCAGTTGCCGAATACCTGGGCAACCAGCCGTGCCTATGCCGACGATCTGGGCACGGCCGGTGCGCGCTCTGCGCTGCTGGGCGCGCTGAACGGCAACGTGCAGATGGTGAGCTACGTCGGCCACTCGGCGGCCTTGCGGGGGTTCCAATGCGATCCTGAGCGCGCGACCGATATCGCTTCCACCACCGGTACGCCGGTCGATCTGGTCGTGCAGTGGGGTTGCTGGAACAGCTACTTCCCGTGTCGCCGAACGCGAACTCGCTGGCGCACAAGTTCCTGAACACGGCGGGCCACGGCGCGGCCGGCGTCATCGGCGTGAGCAGCCTCACCGAACTGTCCGCACATGAAGCGCTCGGTTCGGCGCTGTATCCGAACTGTCGGTCGGCACGCGCATCGGCGACGCCCTGCGCCTGGCGAAGATGCAGTTGGCGACCGAAGGCACGACGCACGCCGACATCCTGAACGCGGCCACCCTGCTCGGCGACCCGGCACAACCGGTTCGCTGAGTCCGGCGCAACAAACAGAAAGGCCGCGTCGGCAACGGCGCGGCCTTTTGCTTGCTTCGTCGTCGATCAGAGATTCTGGTAGTTCGGCCCGCGCCGCCTTCCGGCGTTACCCAGTTGATGATCTGGTAGGGGTCCTTGATATCGCAGGTCTTGCAGTGCACGCAGTTCGAGGCATTGATCTGCAGGCGCTTGCCGTCCTCGTCCTGAACCATCTCGTAGACGCCGGCCGGGCAGAACTTCGTGCAGGGATTGCCGAATTCTTCCGCGCACGCGTGATGCAGACATTGGTATCGGCGACGTGCAGGTGGACGGGCTGGTCCTCGTCGTGCTCGGTGGCGGCGAAGTAGACCGAGGCCAGGCGATCGCGCGGCGGCAGAGAACGATCAACCCAGTGCCGGTCGATGTCGCCGATTTCGTTGACGCGCTTCAGTTGCGCGTGGTCGGCATGGTTGCGCAGCGTCCACGGCGAATGACCCGCGGTGACGGTCTCCCAGCCGGCATTGATCATGCCCATCCACAACCCGCCGTGGAAACCGGGCTTGATGTTGCGCACCTTCTTCAATTCGCTGACCACTGGCGACGCCCGGCAGTGCGGCGTCGAAGCCGACCACGCTGTTGGTGCGCGCGATGTGTTCGGCGGCGATGATGCCGCCGCGCATGGCCTGATGGGTGCCCTTGATCTTCGGCACGTTCAGGTGCCGGCGGTGTCGCCGATCAGGATCGCACCCGGCATCTCGACCTGGGGCAGCGACTGGAAGCCGCCCGCCGAGATCGCACGCGCGCCGCCCGAGAGGATCGTGCCGCCTTCCAGCATCGGGCGGATCAGCGGATGGTGCTTGAGCTGCTGGAACAGCTCGAACGGCATCAGCTTCGGGTCCTGGTAGTCGAGGCCGCAGACGCAGCCGATGGCGATGCGGTCCTGGTCCAGGTGATAGATGAAGCTGCCGCCGTAGGTGGCGTTGTCCGAGGGCCAGCCAAGGGTGTGGATGACGCGGCCCGGCGTTACTCGGCCCGCGGGCACCTGCCACAGTTCCTTCATTCCCGACCGAGTAGGTCTGCGGGTCGCAGCCTTGTCGAGTGCGTAGCGCTTGATCAGCTGCTTGCTGATGTGGCCGCGCACGCCCTCGGCGAACACGGTGATCGGCGCGTGGATGTCGATGCCTTGCGTGTAGCTCGGCTTGTGCGATCCGTCCTTGGCCACGCCCATGTCGCCGATGCGTACGCCGCAGACTGCGCCCTTGTCGTCGAACACCGGCTCGCTGGCCGCGAAGCCGGGGAAGATCTCCACGCCCAGCGCTTCCGCCTGCGGCGCCAGCCACGCACACAACGCGCCGAGCGAGACGATGACGTTGCCGTGGTTGTTCATCTGCGGCGGCAGCGGCAGCTTCCACTGCTTCTTCTGGCCGAGCAGATAGAACTCGTCCGAGGCCACGTCGACGCAGATCGGCGGCGGCGACTTGCGCCAGTCCGGCAGCAATTGGTCGAGCGGGCCGGTTTCGATCACCGCGCCCGAGAGGATATGGGCGCCGACGGTCGATGCCTTCTCGATCACGCAGACGCGGGTTTCGGGTTTCAGCTGCTTGCGCCGGATCGCGAACGCGAGCCCGGCCGGACCGGCGCCGACGACGCGACGTCGTATTGCATAATTTCGCGTTCGCTCATGGCACCGTCCTGTTCCGCAAAGGTCGGCATTATCCCGGTCGGAACGGTCGCGGGCAATGAAGCACGCCGCTATGCTCGGACCATGACTGCCGTGCTTGGCGTCGTCGCGCTGGCCGGCGTGGCGACCGTGTCCGATGAGGCCATGGCTGCGGGTATCCGTTCGCTCGGCGGTTTCGCACCGTTCGGTGCGGACGAGTTGCGGATACCTGCCGCGCGATGGTGGGGTGGCGCGGTCGTTTCATGGCACCGGTGTCGCCGAATGGCGTGGATGCGTGCTGGCACTGGATGGCCGCCTGCGTGATGGTGCCGCGTTTCGTCGGCGTCACCGTATCGACGACGGCTGCGGCGATGCCGAAGCCCTGCTGCGCCTACGCCGATCGCGACGTGCATCTGTTCGACGACCTCGACGCCGACCTCGCGCTGGTGCTGCTCGATCCGGCACGGCGTCGCGTCGTGCTGTACCGCGACCGCTCGGCGAGCGCGGCCTGCGTTACGTGCGCGAGGGCGACCGCCTGTTCGTGTCGAGCCGCGGCAGTGCGCTGCTGGCGCTGCGCGGCGAACGCCTGCAACCGGACGACACGGCGATGGCGCATTTCTTCGCCCCTGCGCGCGCCGCCGGACGACGTGGCGTGGATGCACGGCGTGCGCGGTGCCGGCCGGCGGCCTGCTGATCATCGACGATGGTCGCGAGCGGCAAACGCGCATTGTGCCCGCGCTGCCGTCGTCGCCGTTGCGCTTTCGCAGCGACGACGCGGCGGCAGACGCCTGGGCGATGCGGTTGCGCAGGCAGTGGCCCGTGCCGGTGCCGACGCCGCGACATCGGCGCTGATGCTGAGCGGCGGCATCGACTCCACCTTGCTCGCCTCCTGTCTCGATCCGGCGCGTTCGCTGGCGGTGAGCTGGGCAGTGCCGCATCTGCCCGATTGCGACGGATCGGCCTTGGCCGCCGCGACGGCTGCACAACTGCGGTTGCGTCATGTGCGCGCGCCGGACGGAAGCCACGAACCGCTCTCCGATCTGCCGAGCTGGCCGATGGAAGACGAGGCACCGCTGGCGAATCCGTATCGTCGCCTCAATCAGGCGCTGTTCGCCGCGGCACGTGCCGAAGGCGCCACGGTGCTGCTGTCGGGCCAATTTCGGCGATCACATCTGTGCCGATGGCCGCGACTGGCCGGCCTCGTTCGTGCGCGAACGCGGCATGCTTGCCTTCGTCGCCGAGTTGGTTGTCCAGACGGCCCGTCAGCGGTTCGCGCTGCGGCATGACCTGGGCGTGCGCGGCCTGCTGTCGTGGCTGCGCCCGAGTCGCGCATGGGTGCCGGACTGGTTGACGGATACCGCGGGGACCGCTTGCCGGATACCGCCGAACGGCGCGGCTGGCCGCGGCGGGTCGAGGAGCCTTCGGACGCGCCAGCGCGCAGGACGCCGAACTGGCGCGCCGCTACGCGAACGCGCATGGTCTGGAACTGCGTTTTCCGTATCGCGACCCGGCGCTGTTGGCGTTCGTTCTCGGTCTGCCTGCGCACTATTCGGATTCGGCGCGCGGGCCGAAATGGTTGAGTCGGCAGGTGTTGTCCGGGCGCGTGCCGGAGTCGGTTCGCCTGCGCCCCAAGCTCGGCAGCCTGACGCCGCTGTTCCAGTGGGGTGTGCTCGATCGTCATCGCGCCGAGGTCGAACGCCTGCTGCTGGATGCCGATGCGCGATGGCCGCGCTACATCGATCGCGATGCGTTGATGCGGGCACTCGCAAGCCCCGAATCGGACGCGCAATTGCTGCCGATCTGGCTGGCGATCTCGTTCGAGCTGTGGTGGCGGGCGCATTGGGCAGCAGGGCCGGCCGTGTTAGCATCCCGCCAGCTTTCTTCCGAAAACAGGTAGTGCCATGCCCGGTCATGTCGAACACATCGTTGAACCTGCGGATACCGATGCGCGTGCGAGCTATGTCGCTCCCGAGTTGCGCGATCTGGGCGATGTGCGTGACCTGACGCTCGGCGCATCACCGGGAACCGGCGATTCGGGCGGTTCGGGTACGCATCGGGCAATGAACCGTCCGGGACAGGGGCAGCGCACCTGATATCCATCGGGTTGGGGATGGGGGTGCGCACGGACTGACCTCGTCCTTGCCGTCGCCGGGCAAATCGAAGCGTGTTACGACACCCGTATCGCCGGTGTGCGCGTGTTTTGCAGCGAAGCGATTGACGGATTCGGGCGGGCTGATGAATCGGCCGTCGTCGCGGCAGCGGATGCGCCGACGAGTTGGCAGGACGAGCTGACGACGCAAGGCTTTCTCGTCGGCGAATTGCGGCGTGTCGATGTCCGATCGTCGGGGCGACGGCGACGACTGGTGTTCTCCGGTCTGGGCGGTCTGGAGGTCGATGCCGATCGGCGCGTGGTTGTCGTCGATGCCGATGTGCCGTCCGCCGCACGTCCGGAAGTGATGCTCGGACCCGGACTGCTGCTGCTGCTGGCGATGGACGGCGTGCTCGCATTGCATGCTTCGGCGATTGCCCATGGCGGACGCACGATCCTGTTCTGCGGTGTTTCCGGCAGCGGCAAGTCTAGCATTGCGCGCCAGGCGGCGGCTTGCGGTGCGGAAACGCTGGTGGACGACATCGCGCCCTGCCGGATCGCGCCGACGCCGCAGTTGCTGCCGCGCTTTCCGCAACTGAAGTGGGCACAGCCGCTGTCGGGCGCCGATCGCGCCATCGGCATCGATCAAATCGTGTTCGTCGAGCGCGGTACCGCCGCCTTGGGTGCAGCCATTGTCTGCGGCCGAGACGCGTTTGCGGCTGATCCGGCACTCGGTGGCGGCGCGCCTGTTCCGCGTGCGCTGCTGCGCTGGCATCTCGATGCCGTCACCGCATTCACGCGCGGCGTTCCGGCGCTGCGCATGTCGTGGCCGGAGTGTGCGGAAGCGGCGATTCCCGGGCAGGTTGCGGCCGCGCTGGCCAGATTGTCGGCGTGGTGACTTGCGGCGGGCATCGGCTTCAGGGACAGTCGCGCCGATGAATCGCCACACCACTTACCTGCTCGCGCCGCATGTGCTGGCCCAGTTCGACCTGGACGAGGCGGTCCTGCTCGACGAGGCACTCGGTCGCTACTTCGCCGCCAATCCGGTCGCCAGCCTGATTCTTCGCGCATGCCGGAACGGTGCCCGCCGTGACGAGCTGCTGGCCGACGTGGTCGCGACGCATCGCGTCGAAGCGGATCGGGCCGGTGCGGACCTCGATCGCTTTCTCGCCGATCTGGTCGCGCGGGGCCTGTTGCGGACCTCGGTCGCGACATGAGTCCCGACGAGTTCGACGCGCGCGTCCGCTTCGTGGCGGAACTGGCGCGACGGCTGCATCAGTACGGCACGTCGGCGCCGCGTCTGGAGCGCGCCATCGACGGCGTGAGTGCGCGCCTCGGCCTGCTGCCGACCAGCCTGTCAACGCCGACGTCGATCACGCTGTCCTTCGTCGATCCGGACGACGGCGAACTGGCCTTGCCGCGCAGGACGATGGTGATGCGCGTGAATCCGGGCGACGTGAATCTGCGCCGCCTGTGCAAGTCGATGCCATTGCCGAGCGCGTGCTCGCGCAGCAGATCGGCATCACCGAGGGATTGGCGGAACTGCGCGCGCTGCGCACCGGCTTGTCGGTGAAGGGCGTGGGCTTGCAGGTGCTCAGCTTCGGCATCGCCGGCGCCACCGTCGCCGCCTTGCTCAAGGGCAGTTCGGCGGATGTGCTCGCGGCGGGCAGCATCGGCCTGCTGATCGGCCTGCTGGCCCTGGTGGCCGAACGTCGGTCGAATTTCGCGCCCTCGTTCGAGGCCGTTGCGGCGTTCCTCGCCATGTTTTTCGCGTCGCTGATCGCGTCGTCGTTGGTGCCGCTGAACGTGCGTTCGGTCCTGATCGCCTCGATCATCGTGCTGATGCCGGGGCTGACGTTGACGACCGCCGTCACCGAGTTGTCGACCCAGCATCTGGTTGCCGGCACGGTCCGGCTGATGGGTGCGGCAGCGACCCTGTTGAAGTTGTCGCTGGGCACCATCGCCGCGGTCCAGCTGGCCCGCGCGTTTGGCTGGACGGCCTTGCCGTCCCAGGCACTGCCGGTGCCGGCGTGGGCGGAATGGGCTGCACTAAGGATAGGAAATTCAAAGCCCCCTTTTTCGGCAGTCTACGCTTCGAGCTCATGCCGTCAAGCTTCCCGCACGCATGTCGCGCTACCCTCTGGGGCGGGGTTCTGGGGCTCGGTGACGCTCGCGGGGCGTTCCGGTCTCGCACGCAGACTTCCTGTGGATGGGATCTGAGCGTTTTCGTCATTTCGCGGACGAGCAGCGACATCGACGCAGCGTTGAAGTCGCTGCGCGTCGTCGGTGGGTTCACGCTTACCAGACCAGGTCCTGGTTCTGGTTCTCGTAGTCGGGCATGACGTCGACGGGCGGATCGAGGTTGAGCGATCTGCGGGCGTCGTGGTCAGCCCGTTGCTGCAGCGCGCTGGCGCCGGGAGGTCCACGGATTGGCGCCATCCGCGGCGCGCGGCTGGGTTCGCCGAGGTGATCGAGGATGCGCACGATCACGGCGCCCTCGGTGATGAACGCGATCAGCCGCATGCTGCCGCCGCAGCGTCGGCAGCGCAGTGGATCGGCATCAAAGATCCGCGCGATCAGCCGTGCCCAGGCGCGAGCGCCGGGTGGCGCGGCGAGGATCGGTTCTGGAATGGGCCGGATTGCGGTCGGTAGCCCCAGTTGCAGGCGAATGGCGGCTGCCAAGTCCTCGGGTGTCGCTGGAGCCGCTGGTGTACACACTGTCGACGGCGGCGGCGCTGCAGCGGGTGATTCTGCAGCGGCTGATCCTGCGGAGGGTGCCGAAGTCGCTGAACCTGCCGCACTTGCCGATCCCGGCACAAGCGGCGCGACCGACGCTGCAATCGCCTCCCCTGCCCGCGCCGTCACTTGCTCCCGCAAAGCCGAGTGCGGCGCAAACACACCGTGATAGCGGTGCAGATGCCGGCGCGGCGGTGGAATGAAACGCGCCAGCCGGTCGAGTAGCTCAATCGGCGTCAGCGTGACTTGCCAGCTACCGTCCGGGCGCGGTTTGTCGAACAGGTAGATCAGGCGTTCGCCATCGTCTGCCTGCGTCAGCCGTTCGGATGCCCAGCACGGCCGGGCGCAGTAGCGTAGCAAGCGCTCCAGCGCCGGGCGGTCGTCGGCAGCGATGCCGACCGAGGCATCGACCGAGAATCCGCCGCCGTGGTCCCAACCCGCCATGTTCTGCGCGTCTTCTTCGCTCAGCACGCCATGCCGGCAGTACAAGGCCAGCACCCGCCCTCGCACCCGCGCCTGAACCCTGGCCACGATATCGGCGACATCGATGGTCGCGGGCATAAAGGCGAGGGTCTGGCCGTCTGCCGCCGCGAACACGCCGTCGCTGACGCAGCAGTGGTAGTGCCAGTGCTCATTGAGCGCCGAACCGAAGCGCTGCAGAAAGCTCACCGCGCCCAGCCGCGCACCCACCGGCGCGGCAGCGCTGCGGCGCAGTTCTCGCTGGATGCTGCTGATGAAGATGCGCAGTACCCGCGTCGCCAGCGCAGCGTGGTTGCGCAGCGCCGGCCGCAAGCGTTTGGGCAAGGACAGCACCCACTGCCGCATCGGTACGCGCGGGATCACCGAGTCGACCAGATGCGCCGCCGTCGCGGCCATGCGTTTGGTGGTGCAGGACGGGCACACGCCGCGACCTTTGCAGGAGAAGGCAACCAGAAACTCCGCCGTGCAGTCCGGACAGCGCGCCCGCGCGAAGCCGTGCGCGAGGATGCCGCACTCCAGATAGGCCCTCAGCTCGCGCTCGATATAGGCCGGCACCGCTTCGTCGTCAGTCGCCTCGCGATACGCAATCCAGGTCGCCAGCCATGCCTGCACCGTCTGGTAGGCGAGCGTGCGTTCCGGCCGCCGTCGCTGATAGACCCCAGGCGTACACACCGATTCGCCAGGACTGGCGCTGACTGCAGTGACCACGGACCTGCACGGTGCTCGATATGGCCTTGCAGAGTGGTCGCCAGCGGGTGGCTGCGACTATCGGAGAACTGCGCGTTTGCTGGTAGGACCACCGCGCGAGTTGGTGTCGGAATTTTCTGACGTGCCGTCGGTTGGCCGGTGGGTTTGGCCTTCCCGCCGCCGATGGTGCCAATCACGCCCGCTTCGCAGCCGCTCGCCTGCTGCCTGCTCGCCGACTGCCGGGGCATCTGGCGCGACCGGGGCCGATGTCGCCGATTGCCCTATCGACGGCGCGACCGGCGCCGCAATCGCCTCCCCTGCCCGCGCCGTCACCTTTGCGCGCAAGGCGGCGTGCGGCGCGAACACGCCGTGATAGCGATGCAGATGCCGGCGCGGCGGCGGAATGAACCGCGCCAACCGGTCGAGCAGTTCCAGCGGCGTCAGCGTGACTTGCCAGCTGCCGTCCGGGCGCGGCTTGTCGAATAGGTAGATCAGGCGCTCGCCGTCGTCCGCCTGCGTCAGCCGTTCGGAGGCCCAGCATGGCGGCTACGTGCTGTTCGACCAGTTCGATGCCGCCGTTCGCAATGGCACCATCAATCCCTTCGGTGCATCGTCGGCGGCGGGCCAAGAGCTGATCGACTCGATCACCATCGACGACGAAGCGCGCCAGTCCGAAGGTGTCAGCCAGGGCATCGATTTCAACTTCACGCGCTCGCTGACGGAGCTCGATGGCGGCTACATGGGCCTCGCGCTCGGCGGCGAGTTCCGCAACGAATCGCAGGAATTCACGCCGTCGGCGCTGCTGTTGTCGAACAACATCGCCGGCGACCGCGACAGCACGCTTGGCCCCGGCGAATCGACGCTGGTCGCCACTGACGAGGACCGCAACATCTTCTCCGCCTACGCCGAGCTCAACGCGCCGGTCAGCGAGACGCTGGAGCTGCAGGCGGCGCTGCGCTTCGATGATTACTCCGAGGTCGGCTCGACCTTCAATCCCAAGTTCGGCCTGCGCTGGCAGCCGCACGAGGATCTGATCGTGCGCGCCTCGGCCGGCACCGGCTTCCGCGCGCCGTCGCTCAATGACCTTTATCGGCCGACCGTGTTCGGTGTCACCTCGAGCCTGATCACCGATCCACAGTGCGTCGATCAGGAAGGCAGCATCGACATCTGCACCGACCAGTGGCCGGTAGAGCGCCGCAGCAATCCGGATCTCGACCCGGAGACATCGACGCAGTTCTCGATCGGCACCGTGTACGAGCCGGTCGCCAATTTCAACGTCGGCCTCGAGTACTGGTGGCTGGAAAAGGAAGACGTGATCAGCACGCTCGGCGAGCAGATCATCATCGAGAGCCCGGAGCTCTACAACGGCATCTACATCGAGCGCGACGAGGATGGCTTCATCAGCAACATCATCCTGCAGAAGGAAAACCAGGGGAAGCTGAAGACCTCGGGCATCGACATCAGCGGTCGGCTGAGCAGCGGCGACACCGAATACGGCGAGTTCAGCGTCGATGTCCTCGGCACCTACGTGGTCGAGTACGAGCGCCAGTTCGGCCCGCTGGAACCCTATCGCAGCAACGTCGGCCGCTTCCTCAACGATCAGGTGATCCAGCGCTGGCGCCACCGGATCGCCTTCAACTGGGATCAGGGCCCGTACGGGCTGACGCTGGCGAATACATATTCATCTGGCTACCAGGATCAGAACACCACCTACGATCCGTTCAGCGACGAACGCCTGCCCGAGCGCGATGTCGATTCCTATTCGCTGTGGGACCTGACCGGAAGCTGGGAGATCAACGACAACCTCAACCTGCGCGCCGGCGTGCTCAACCTGTTCGACGAGGAGCCGCCGTTCTCCAACCAGGCGTACTTCTTCATCGCCGGCTACGACCCCACCTACACCGATCCACGCGGTCGCTCGTACTACCTCGGCGTCGACTACAAGTTCTTCTGATCCCTGCGGGCGCGATCTGACCCCAGGGTCGCGTCCGCTCCCCCAGGGGTTTCAGGCCGGCCGGTCGCCCGAGACCGGCCGGAGTTGGTCCAGGTGTTCCATGCATGCTCGAACACGCACCGAACTCAAAGTAGGCCGGGCACGCGCGTCCCGAGACTCGGTCAGCGCATACGGTGGTTACGCGCGGCGCCCGGCGCTTCCTGTGCTTGGCGAGGCAGACTTGAGTACGGACCGAAGTCAAACCGGGCCGGGCACGCGCGTCTTGTGACCTGGTCAGCGCATTACGGTCGTAATGCGCGACGCCCATGTAATTGGGACGCTTGACGGCACGATCCCGCGGCCTGCACTGCCCCGCAAAGTGCGCGAAAAGTGGCTTTGGCATCAGGCCCCAGAAGCCGAACTGGATCGCCAGGATCAAGCCGCCGATGCCGGCCAGCGCCAGCCAGCGCTTGACGCCGCGGCGCGGTCGATCGTCTTCCTCGTGGCGACGCCACAGCATCAAGGCGCAGGCGCAGGCCGCGATCGCCGCCAGCAGCACGCCGGCGCGCGACTGCGCGATCGCCAGCGACAGCAGCAGCAGCACCCCGGCGACGATGCCGACGATCAGGGCCGCGGTGCGGCGCGGGCGTTGTTCGCCGGCGACGATGCGCGCACCGGCATTGATCATCTGCGCCGCCGCCAGCGGCAACGCGACGACCAGCAGGGTCGCGAGGTGGTTGCGATTCGCGAACGCACCGACGGCACTGCCCGGGTTGGTGATGGCATGCCAGCGCAAGGGACTGTCCGGTCCCGAGGCGATCTGCGCGAGGCCGAGCAGGGCGCTGACGATCGCGACGATCAGCAGGCCCTGCAGCAGGCGCACTTGCTGATGCCGGTGCAGGCCGAGCATCAACAGCCCGATCGCGAGCGGCGGCAACAGCGCGAACAGCGCGCGCAGCGTCGCCTCGGGATCGAGCGAGATCGGGCGGGCGCCGATCGGCACGCCGGCCAGCGCCAGTTCGCGCGCGAGTTCGTCGCGACCGGCCAGGCTTTGCCACAGCGACACCGGCAGCGGGATCAGCGCGACCGCGATCACCGCCGCCAGCAGGCCGAACCAGGCGAGCGCGACCCAAGCCGCGCGCGCCGGCGGGCGCAGCGTCAGCCGATGCAGCGCGTACGGCAGCAGCAGCAACGCCAGCACCTGCAGCACCGCTTCGACCGGCAGGCCCTGGCGCGTGCCGCCACCCGCGAGCAGACACAGGCCGAGATAGCTGCCG
Organism: Lysobacterales bacterium; assembly: GCA_016721845.1. Lineage (NCBI taxonomy): Bacteria > Pseudomonadati > Pseudomonadota > Gammaproteobacteria > Lysobacterales > Lysobacterales bacterium. The sequence continues at coordinate 8,966 of JADKHK010000004.1, read as the reverse complement.
GTGACGAAGGTGGCGCCATGGCGTCCGACGGCGGCGAGAACGGGATGGGGCAAGGCGGACTCCGGAAACGGAACGGGCCGCGTCAGCGGCCCGTTCGGTGGACGTCAATGCGAACGATCACGGGCTGGCCGGATCATCCTTGCAATTGAGCTTGTCGTCACCGGCGTCGATCGCCAGGCAGGTCGCCACCAGCACGCTGGGAATGATCACGCGCGGCTGAGTCAACAAGGAGCCACCGGTCGCGGGTGCGACCTGGTCGAACGCCAGCGCCGCACACAGGCACGGTGAACGGTCAGGGACCGTGAAGTCTTTCGACTCCGACACTTCCTCGCGGCAACCATCGCGAAACTCGAACACGCCGCGCGACTCGGTGGCGACCCGGACCTGATCGCCGACATGCAGCACCTGACCGGCGGAAATCGGGGAAAACTGATCGTTCGCCTGGCGCAGAGCAAGGTCGCCGGTCGACTCGACCACCGTCGCGACCGGCTCTTTCTCGTCCTTGAAGTTCAGGCACGGGCAAGGCAGCCGCTCGTCGATCGTATAGACATTGCCGGCTTCGACCTCGACTTCGCAGTCATCGAAATAGCGAACGAGCGCCTTGGACTCTTCCATCGCCATGACCTGATCGCCGGGCCGCAGATTGGTGCCGGGGGCGAGGTCAACGAATTGCTCGCCCTGATTGACCAAGACGGAGCCAGTGAACTCCTTCAACGTCGCCTGGAGCGGCGCCGCAACGGCGTCGGCGGCCTTGGCTTGTCCGATGGTCAGCGCGAAGAACAGCGCGCCAAACAAAAAAGTTCTCATTTCATGCTCCGAGAGGGCTGAGTTGGCAAGTCGCTGTCGCAACTCGCAATCGGGTAACAGGATCGCATCAAATTGTCTCCATGGTCAATGCGTCACACGCGTGATGCGTAGATCGTCGAACCAGATTCGACCGCCGATCATTTGTTCGGGCGCGATGCGCGCGTCGAGGCGCAGCAGCAGGATTTGGCCGCTGCAGGATTCGGAGGGTCGTTCGAACCCGACTTCGAAATCACGCCACCGGCTGTTTCCCTGGAAGCGCTCGCTCTCGGCAATCACGCGGCCGCCGTCGCAACGCAGCTGCCAATGCAGGCCGCGTTCATTGCGCAGGCCGTCAAGCCGAGTCCGTCCTTGCAGGAGGTAGTGTCCGGACGGCAGCGCCAGCCGCTGCTGAACATGGGCGAAGGCGACGCGTCGGTCGTGGAAATCAAGGACCAGGGCCTGCGAGCCACCGACTCCCGGCGTTGATTCCTGGTGGATGGTCGCGCCGGCAATCGGATTGAAGTACCACCCGAACCCGGCGTTGTCGGGCGGCAGCTCGAAACCGCCGTCGACGACATTGCCGACGGTCTTGCGACGCGTCTCGGGCAAGGCCTCAATCCAGAGAAAGTGTGCTTGGCCGACGCGACCTTCGCGCAACAGGCGGTCGATCCAGAAGCGTCGCTCCTGTTCGGTCAACGGATGGGGCGCCGAGCGCAATGGCGCGAAAATCGCGGCCAGGGTCGGGGCGGCCTCAGGTTGCTGGCTCCACCATTGCAAGAAAGGACTCCTCCAAGGCGGTCCGGTCTCACCCATCAGTCGCAACAACGGCGTTCGCGCCTCGGCGAGACTGATCATCGATCCGAGCACGGGTTGCAGCTCTGTTCGCAGGCCCGGGGCGATTCGCAGCAATTGATCGATGTGGAACAAGGCGGTTTCGAAATCCCCTCGGGACGCCGCATGATTGACCAGCCACGCATGGGTCGCACGATCGCGTGGTGCGCGATGCGCAGCGATCCGGTAGTTCGCCAGTGCGGTCGGAACATCGCCTTCGATCTCGGCACTGCGTGCGATGACGCGGAACGCGGTTCCGGACAGCGGCGCGCGCGCCAGACTTGGCGTGCAACAGCGATTGCCTCCAGAGAACGCTGCGGCGCCTCTGCTGCCGCGGTGGCGGTCGACAGCAGTGCCGCTCGATGCGAGGGCCACCAAGCCAGAGCCGCTTCCGGCTGCGCCTCCGCCAGCGCATCGGCAATGCCAATGCGAACGATGACCCACGACGCGGCCAACACCATCCCCAGCAGCGCGGCAAAGAGCATGCGCCGCATCATGAACGCGAGCCCTGGAGTCGTTCGAATCGGCGCAAACGAGATTCGTCGCCTTCGAGAACCAGCTCCACTTCGACGCGACCCCTTTCGAGGTGCTTGCGCAGGTTGCCCAATCGGCGATATCCGGTCTCGTACCGACCGTTTCCGAGGAGCCGATCGTCCAGCCGCCGCCAGTGGACGTCACTGAAGTCGATGTATCGCTGCTGACTGTTCTTGAACAAACGCGAATATTCGTTGGCGATCTGCCCGAAGTATCGATGTTCGGCATGCACCTCGCGTGCATACAGTTTTAGCAATCCGCCAAGATCGCCCTCGGCGTAACGCGAACGGAATTCGCGCAACAAGGCTTGGCCCGCGTCGGCATCCAGTGGTTGCGCGGTTGCTGCCGCCGGGTCGCCGACGTCGGGCATCAGTGTGTCGACAGCGTCCGGGATCGGCAACTGCACGACGGCCGAGGCCGAGGTTTCGACGACGGACGAACTGGATGCAAGCGTCGATGTCGACGTCGTTGTCGCGCCTGGTGTCGGGAGGAGCGGCGAGCGCTTCGACGTCGGGCGTTCCGATGCCGCCGAACGGGGTGGACCGTCGGTCAAGGACGGTGCGGGTTCGCCATGCTTGGAAGACGACGGCGGATCCGCGACTGCGGTCGGTGCAGCGATCGCGTCGGCAGAGATGGGAGCGATCGCGGCGATGGGAACGAGTTCATCCAGCGGTGCGGCCATCCCATCGGCGGACTCGAATGAATCGATCTGTGCGTCGGCGTACCAGTCGGCGGGTGGCGGCGGCGCGACCGCTGCGGTGCGGTCGTCTTCGGACGGGATCGACCACCACACGGCGGCCGTTGCGACGACGGTCGCGATCGCCGCCGTCGCCCAGCGCCGGTATCCGCGACGTGCGGCGGGCGGCGGCACGGCGTCGGCCAAGGGCGCCGGCGCCGGCACGTCGACGCGCTGCGCGGTCCAGGCCTCGGCGGTCGCGCGCGACGCCGTCGGCGGCGTGACCACGAGGGCGGCACGGTCTTCGGCATGGCGCAGCAAGCGCCATGCGCGATTGACGCGTTCGGCGTGTGCCGACGCCCAGTCGTCGCCGCGATCCGGATGCACCAGTCGCACCAGCAGATGATGATTGGCGCGCAGCTCGATCTCGGACCCCTGCGGGTGGACGCCGAGCACGCGCCACGGGTCATGCTCGACCTCGCGCGCCAGCAGTTGCTGCTCGACGAAGAAGCGCGCGGCATCGACCAGGCGGGCGGCGGACTGGCCGGTGACTTCGCTCGCTTCGGCGAGGCTGTCGGGCTGGCCCAGCGCCACCCGCAACAGGCGCGTGATGCCGGCCGGCAGCGGGCGACCGCGCAGTTCGCCGACGAGGCCCGGCGCCGCATGCAGCGTCAAGGCCAGGTCCAGCGCTTCCCAGCTCATCCCGCGTCGCCGTCGCGGCGCGCCGTCAGCTTCTTCGGCGCGGCATTGCCGTAGCTGTAGTACTGGTAGCTGCTGTAGCCGTAGCCGCCGTAGCCGTAGCCGGCGGTCTTGGCGTCGAACTTGGTCAGGACCACGCCGAGCAGGCGCGTGCGCGCCGCGAGCAGGCGCTTGATCGTCGTCTGTGCCGCGCCGACCTTGGTGCGTCCGGCCTCGACCACGAGCAGGGGTGCCCCTGGCGAGGTTGCCGGAGGATCGGCGCATCGGCGAGGCCGAGCACCGGCGGCGCGTCGATGATGATCTGGTCGAAGCGTTCCTGCGCCTGCGTCAGCAGGCTGACCATGCGCGGGCCGGCCAGCAGCTCGGCCGGATTCGGCGGCAACGGACCGCTCAGCATGATCGAGATGCCGGCCTGGTCGACGCGATGGATGCACTGTCCCGGCTTGGCCGAGCCGGACAGGCAGTTGCTCAGGCCCATCGCGTTGTCGAGCTCGAACACGCGGTGCAGCGACGGATTGCGCAGGTCGGCATCGATCAGCAGCACGCGCTTGCCGAGCAGGGCGAAATTGCGCGCCAGCGACTTCGCGGTGGTGCTCTTGCCTTCGCCGGGCTGGGTGCTGGTGACCACGAGGACCGCCGGCACGCCGCTCTCGGTCGAGAACTGCAAGGCCGTGCGCACCGAGCGATAGGCTTCGGCGAACCCGGAGCGGATATCGACCAAGGCTTCGGCCGGGGTGATGTCCTTGCCGAGCTTCGGGATCACGCCGAGGTTGACCAGGTGCAGCTTCTTCTCGATGTCTTCCGGCGACTTCACGGTGTCGTCGAGGTATTCGAGCAGCAGCGCCAGCAGCACGCCGAGGAACAGCCCGAGCAGCAGGCCGATCATCAGGTTGCGGCGCATGTTCGGCTTGTACGGGCCGCCCGGCACCTGGGCGCGGTCGACGATCGAGATGTTGTTGCTGCTGACGCCGCCGGCGACGCCGATTTCCTTGTAGCGCTGCAGCAGGCCGTCGTAGAGCTCGCGGTTGGTGGTGACTTCGCGCTGCAGGATGTTGTAGTCGATCGAGCGGCTCTGCAGGTCCAGGGTCTCGGTCTTGATCTGGGTGAGTTGCTCGCGCAGCAGGGTTTCCTGCGTCAGCGCCGAGTCGTACTCGGCCTTGACCGTGGCCTTGATGCCTTCGATCTCGGCGACGATCTGGCGGTCGACTTCGTCGATCTGCGCCTGCAACTGCTTCATTTCCGGATATTCCGGCTTGTACAGGCGCAGCTTCTCCTGAAACGTGCTCTTCAGGGTCGAGCGGCGTTCCTGCAGCGGCCGGATGTTGGACCCTTCGAGCATTTCCGCGGGCAGCGCGGCACCGCGGCTGGCCTGCGCCTGGCGCCAGCGCGCCTCGGCGCGGATGCGCGCGCCCTGGGCCTGGCCGACCGCGGAATTGAGCTCGCCGAGGTTCTGCTCGATCAGGGTCTGGTTGTTGTTCGCCGAAAGAATCTGTTCCTTCTGCGCGAACGCGACCAGTTCGCGCTCCGAGTCCTCGAGCTTCTGCTTCAGCTGCGCCAGCCGGTCTTCGAGATAGCCCTTGGCATAGGACGAGGCATCGAAGCGGCGTTCAATGTTGGTCGCGATGAAGGCCTCGGCGACCGCGTTCGCGGCGCGTGCGGCGAATTGCGGATCGGGGCTGTCAAACAGGATGTTGACGAGTCGAGATTCTTCGACGGGTTCGATCGTCAGTCCGCCCGAGACCATGCCGGCATAGAGGCGGTCGTCCTCGACCTTGTAGTTGACCGGCGTCTTCGCCTTTTTGCCGCCGAACAATGAGCCGAGCAAGGCCGACCAAGGCGAAGGCAGGTTCTGTTGCCGCATGGAAGAATCGGAGCCCAGCTTCAGTTCGGACGCGACACGTTCGGCAAGGCTGCGGCCGCAGCAACTGGTACTGCGTTTCGTAGAACTCCCAGTCGTGGAGTCATTTGGGGGTTGACGCCTTCAACGTTCACGACATTCAAGGTGTCACGATCAATCTGGATGGTCGCGCCGGTGCGATACACTGGAACCATCAGCAAGGTATTGACGAAAGCCACGGTCATCGCGATCAGCCCGAAGCTAAGGACGATCCAGCGCCGCTTGACCAGGATGTTCCAGTAGTCGAGCAGGTTGATCTCGTCGTCGGCGGGCGCTTCGGCCTTGCGCAATTCGGCCAGCACCATGCCCGGGCTGACGCTGTCGACGGTGCGCAATTCGCCACCGCGCGCGACCGCCGGCACCGGCAGTTGGCTGCCGCCGGAATCCTTGTCGTGGGGTCTTGAACTCATCGTGTTCCTTCAGAGGGTCGCGAAACCGATCAGCCCGCGCAGGCTGTCGACCAGGCTCTTGTACGCGCTGCGCACGCCGGAGGTTTCCACGACGACGATGTCGTCGCCATACAGTTGCGGGTCTTCGAGCTCGCCGGCGCGGATCTGGCGAATGTCGAACAGCGCCGCCATCTTCTTGCCCTCGATCATGCGGAACACGATCACCGAGCGCTGGTCGGCCAGGTCTTCGAAGCCCTTGGCCAGCGCGATCGCCTGCAACAGGCTGGTCTTGCCGGTGATCGGGTAGATGCCCGGCTGTTTCACCGCCCCTTCGACGGTCAGGCGCTGGCTGGAGAATTCCTTGACGAACACCGTGACCTGCGGACTCTGCAGGTACTGGGCTTCGAGCCTTGCGGCGATCTCGACCTCGAGTTCCGAGACGGTGCGGCCGCCGGCCCGGATCGCGCCGATCAGCGGCAGCGAGATCTGGCCCGAGGTGTTGATGCGCACGGTGCGATTCAGGTCCGGCACCTGGAACACCGACACCTCGAGCAGGTCGAGCGGGCCGACGCGGTAGTCCGAGACGCCGAGATAGGCGCCCGAGTCCGAGGTGGTGTCGGGTACCGGCAACGTGGACGTCGAGGTCACGGCCTTGGCGGTGCCGCTCTTCAGCCCGCCGGTATTGGAAGCGCAGCCGGAGAGCAGGGCGAGGACGATCAGGAAGAGGGCGAGCAATCGATGCATGGGGGTCCAAAGTGCGAACTGCGTCACATTTCCGCTAGCAATGATTATGCCGGTCGGAACAGGCGACGCCAAAAGCCGCCGGTCGGCTGTTTCGGCCGACCCGCGGCGGGCAGCGGCGGCAGCGCGTTCGGCGCGACGTTGTCCAGAATACCCTGCGGACGCGTGCAGACGAGGTGCGTGGCCTCCGCGGCGCCGAGTCGCTTGGCCGCGGCGTCACGCGCTTCGGCCAGCAGCGGCGGGCGGCGGTCGGCGCGATGGGCGTCGGTGGCGATGATCGCGACGATGCCCTCGTCCAGCATCTTTTCGGCCCAGTATTGCGGCTTGCGCCCGAAACGGCCGGTCACGGCGCCGGCAGTCAGCTGCATCCACGCGCCGGCCTTGGCCAGGCGCTGGAACATCGCGTAATGCGACTCGATCCAGGTCAGGCGTTCCGGATGCGTCAGCACCGGGATGAAGCCCGCGGCCATGGCGTTGAACGCGGTCTCTTCCAGTCGCGGCGTCGCCACATGATGCGCCGGCTCGAACAGGAAGTAGCGCGAACCGGCCAGGGTTGGGATGCGTCCGGCTTTCAGGCCATCGACCAGTTCCGGCACGACATGGGCGTCGGCGCCATCGACCAGGCGCAGCGCAATGCCCTGGCGGTCGAGCATCATCTGCAGGGTGGCGATCGCCTTGCGGATGCCGACGGCGTTGTTTTCGTACAATCCGGGATAGATGTGCGGCGTGCACGCCGTGACGGTGATGCCGTCGGCGACCGCGATGCGCGCCATCGCCAGCGCGGCCTCCAGATCGGGCGCGCCGTCGTCGATGCCGGGCAACAGGTGACAATGCAGATCGATCACGGGGGTGTTGCACCTTGTCCAGTGAATGGGGGAAACGCCGGGCCCCCGAAGCCCAGCATGCCGCGCGATTGTGACCGTATTCGGAACGATGATACAAACCGATACATGAACCGGGCCGCGGATCCGGGAGAGATTCGATGCACTTCGACGGATTGGACACGCTGACCTGGCATGGATTCGCCTGGTCGCTGGGGATCACCGTGCTGGCGATGTGGGCGCTGTTTCCGCTCGCGCACCGGCTTGGCCTGGTCGACCACCCGACCGATCGCAAGAACCATGGACACGTGACGCCGGCCACCGGCGGCCTGGCGATGTACCTCGGCATGGTCGTGGCCGTGTTCGCGACCTCGTCGCCCTCGGCCGCGATGGGGTCGCTGCTGGTCGCCGGCGCCTTGCTGGTGATCACCGGCTGGCTCGACGACCGCCACGACCTGCGCTGGTACTGGCGCATCCTGATCCAGATCGTGGCGGCGCTGATCCTGATCTTTGGCGGCGGCGTGCGCATCGAGTCGATCGGCCCGGTGTTCGGTGCCGGCGCGTTCGCGCTCGGGGCGCTGTCGCTGCCGTTGACGGTGCTCGCCACCGTTGGGCTGATCAATGCGCTGAACATGATCGACGGCGTCGACGGCCTCGCCGGAACCTTGATGCTGACCGCGCTGATCCTGGTGCTGGCCGCCGCCGGCTATTCCGGCAACGTGATGTTGGCCGAACGTTCGGCGGTGCTGATCGGCGCGATCGTCGGCTTCCTGTTGTTCAACTTCCGCTTCCCGGGACGCCGCCGCGCGCACGCGTTCATGGGCAATTCCGGCAGCGCCCTGCTCGGGCTCGTGGTCGCCTGGGCGTGTTTCCGTTTGACCCAGAACGAAGGCCATCCCGTGAGTCCGGTGTTGGCGCTGTGGCTGGCGCCGGTGCCGGTGATCGATTGCCTGGTGCTGATCGTGCGCCGGATGATGGCCGGGCGTTCGCCGTTCTCGGCCGACCACGACCACATCCACCACATCATGCGCGACGCCGGCTTCGGTCCGGCCTCGACCGCCGTGGGCCTGGCCGTGTTCACCGGCGTGTGCGGCCTCGTGATCGGGCAATGCCTGCGCTGGAACATCGCCGAACCGCTGCTGCTCGGCGCCTATGGCGTGCTGTTGCTGATCTGGTTCGCGGTCACCGCGAAGCGCGCACGCGCCGTGGCCCTGTTCCGCGTCGCGCGCTTCTGGGGCCGGTTCCTGCCGGCGCCCGCTCAGGCCAGTCCCGACGCGGTGCGGAACCAGGCGTAAGTCGTGGCGATGCCGTCTCGCAGTGCGATGCGATGGCGCCAGCCGAGCGCGTGCAGTCGCGACACGTCCATCAGCTTGCGCGGCGTGCCATCGGGTTTCGAAGGATCGGTGGTGATCGTGCCATCGAAGCCGACCACCTCCGCCACGAGTTCCGCCAGCGCGAGGATGCTCAGATCCTCGCCCACGCCGACGTTGATGAAGGATTCGTCACTGTAGTTCCGCATCAGGAACACGGCCGCGTCGGCCAGGTCGTCGGCGTGCAGAAACTCGCGCAACGGCGTGCCCGTGCCCCAGATC
>JADKHK010000003.1:300000-460020 GCA_016721845.1 Lysobacterales bacterium | reverse complement strand
AACATGCGCTGACGCCGGAAGCATGGGTGGTCGACGGCCTGCTTCGCGGTGGACGGGCACGATGATCGCGTGTTCTTCGCCTCCGGTGGTCCCGATCCGACGCAGAAGCAGGTACGCACACGCCACCGCTGTCGCGCGTAAAGTGCAGCAGATCACCCCGAGGGCGGCACGCACAATACCAGCTTCCCGGAAACAAGCCAACGTGTTCGTCGTGACCCATTCCGATCCGTCGACGCCACCGCGTGTGCGCCTGTTCGATGCCAGCGGCGCGAGGCTCGCGGTGCTGAAGCGAACGAACTCAAGGAAGGCCACCCGTACTGGCCCTACGCCGCCGAACACTCGGTGCCGGAGTTCGGCGAGATCACCGGTGCCGAGCAGCAGAAGCTGCTCTATCGCGTGTTCCGGCCGGCGCATTTCGATGCGGCAAAGAAATACCCGGCCATTGTCCACATCTACGGCGGTCCGCATGGGCAGTACGTGACGCAGCTGGACTGAAGGGTTCATCCGGTGCTGACGCGCAAGGGTTTCGTCGTGTTCCAGCTCGACAATCGCGGCATGCACGGCGCGGCAAGCGTTCGAGGAGGCCCTGTTCCGCAAAGATGGGTTCGGTCGAAGTGGTCGACCAGCGCGAGGGAGCGTGAAGTGGCTGCGCACGCAACCCCGGATCGACGGCGACAAGATCGGCTTCCGGCTGGAGTTACGGCGGCTACATGGCGCTGCAGGTGCTCAGCCAGGCCTCGGATGGTTTCGCGGCCGTGGTCGCTGGCGCGCCGGTCACGGACTGGGCGCTGTACGACACGCACTACACCGAGCGCTACATGGATCAGCCGCAAGGACAACGCCGACGGCTACGCCCAGAGCAGCGTGTTCGCGCACCTCGATGGCATGCGCGTCCGACCTGCTGTTGATCCACGGCAGGCCGACGACAACGTGCTCTTCACCAACAGCACCAAGCTGATGAGCGCATTGCAGCAGCGCGGCAAACCTTTCGAATTGATGACCTACCCCGGTGGCAAGCACGGCATCGCCGCACCCTGGATGAAGAAAACACGCCAACAACGCCATCGTCGACTTCTTCGAGCGCAAGCTGAAGCGGTGAGGCAATGATCGCGCGGTGCCCTGGATCCAGGACGTCAGCACTCGCGCTGCAGCAACACGTACTGGAACGACTGCGTCGTGCCGAACGGTGTCGGATGCTGCTCGCGGGCATCGCCGATGCGGGTGAAGTGCGGCGCGAATTCGGCAGCGAGGGTGTCGGCGTCGAGCGTTGTACGGGCAGGCCGCTGCAGCGTTCAGGGCCGTCGGCGGCGAAGGTCGCGATCAGCAGATGGCCGCCTGGGCGCAGCGTGTGCGCGGCCTGCGCGACATACGCGGCGCGCTGCGCCGGCTCGGTCAGGAAGTGAACACGGCGCGGTCGTGCCAGAGCGCGAAATGGGCATCGGGAAGATCGAGCGTGGTGATGTCGCCGACGCGATAGCGCACGTTCAACGCGGTGGCGACGATGCGAGTCGTTGCCGCGCAAGCGCAAGCGCGGTGTCGGCGAGATCAGTTCAGCGTGAGCTCGCGGAAGCCGTGAGCAAGCAGGTCGTCGACCAGCGTCGAGGCGCCGGCGCCGACATCGAGGATCGGTGCATCGCGGTCGAGTCCCAGCGCATCGATGAAGGCCAGCGATCGATCGAGATGCGGCCGGTACCAACTCACCGCGTCCGTCGCTTTCGTCGCGTACACCTGCTGCCAATGTGACTGCTGTTCCATTGTTCCGCTCCGTTCCGGCGACGCGGACGATAGCGTGACCGACCCGGCCGCGCGTCCTGTCGTTGCCGGGTCTAGACTGCGCGTCCACCCCTCGGATCCCGACCATGTTCTCCGCGCTCGCGCTTGGGTTGCAGATGGGCCTGACGACGGCGATGCCGATGCCGGCGGCGCTGGTCGCGCTGGATCGGCATCCGCAGTTCGAGCTCGACCGCTACACGCGCCAGATCGAGCATGCGGGCGGCTGGTGGGTCGAACTGGAGAATCGCCTGCTGGTCGCGGCGCCACCGTCGCGATTGCCGGGGCTGCTCGCGGGCGAACGCGTGCTCTCCGATCTCGGCTGGATCCGGCCCGACGACCTGGCCCTGCAGACGCGCGCCTGTGGTGTCGATGAAGGGCCGGTGTTGCCGGCAATCGCAGATACCGGACGCTTCGCGCTGGTGCGCACGCCGGCGACCTGGTTGCCCTACAAGTCGCCCGACATTTCCGAGTGGCGACCGCTGCAGCGAACTCGACGATTACGAAGGATCTGCGTGCGCGCGGCCTGATGGCGATGGCCAAGGCCGCGCCCGATCCGGACGTGCAATTGCGCGTCGATGCACTCGACACCCAGCGCTGGTTCGACGCGCTGACGACACTGGCCGGATTCGATCGCTCGTCCTACGGGCAATCGCCGAATCCCGGCATCGACCAGGCACGCGACTGGCTGATCGGACAGTTCGGCGCGCTGGGTCTGCAGGTCACGACACAGACCTTCACCCTCGGCGGCACCGCCACGCAGGTCGAGAACGTGATCGCACGCCTGCCCGGCAGTCGTCATCCGGAAGAACTCGTGATTGTCGGCGGGCATTACGATTCGCGCCAGCAGAACATCAACGACCCGAGCCAGAGTCCGGGCGCCGAAGACAACGCCTCCGGATGCGCCGGCGTGCTCGAAGCGGCGCGCGTGTTCAGCGCCTATCCGCCGCAGCGGACGATGGTCTTCGTCTGCTTCGCCGGCGAGGAACAGGGCCTTTATGGCGGCACGGCCTACGCGCAGTCGCTGCAGGCCAGCGGGACGATGGCGAACATCGAGCTTGCGATCATCATGGACATGATTGGCTATTCCGGCGATGCCGATCTCGATGTGCTGCTGGAGACATCGAGCGGCCTGTCGACCCTGTTCCCGGTCTTCACTGCAGCGGCCGCGACCTATGCGCCGGAACTGCGTCTGATCAGCGACACAAGCTATTGCTGTTCCGACCATGCACCGCTGATCTCGCGCGGCGCGCCGGCGCTGCTGACCATCGAGAACGACTACAGCTACAACGCCAGCACCCGACCCGAGGGTTACCAGCACTATCACCGCACCACGGACTTGCCCGGCAACATCACCCGTGCACAGCAGATGGGCGGCGCCATCCTGAAAATGAACATCGCGGTGCTGACGGAGGCCGCCGGCATCGCGACACTGTTTGCGGACGGTTTCGACTGATCAGAACACCTGATCAGAACACCGGGGTCTCATCGGCGAGCGCGTCTTTCGGGCCACCGACGATGCGCAAGGTGTGCTGGTAGCCGCGATCGATGGCGTGGAAGAAGCTCTGCCATTCGAGCAGACCAATGTCGGCCAATGGCGGCTTGATCAGCAGGGTCGATTGTGCGCGGGCACTCGCGGCTTGCGCCCCGGAATTGATCATTCCGGCACGCAGCAGGATCTCGCGCAACCGCGGTCGACGATAACCGGCACGATCCTGCATCCACAGCTTCCAGCCGGGCGGCACTCGTATTCGTCGTCGAGTGCAGATAGGGCGTAGTCGCCACCGATGTCGACGGCAATCACCTCGCCGCGGTGCTGGGCGCGCATCAGATCCACCGGCAGGTTGTTGACGACGCCGCCGTCGACGAACACCTGACCGCCGCGGAACACGGGTGGCAGCAGGCCGGGAATCGCGACCGACGCACGCAGGGACTGCCACAACGTGCCATCGCGGTGCACATGCGCATCGCCCTTGGTCAGGTTCGCGGAAACACAGAAGAACGGCAGCGGCAGGTCTTCGATGTCGCGCTCGCCATAGGTCTCGCGCAGCAGCCGCGACACCTTGCGGCCCGACACGATCGAGACCAGGGGCAGCGTGTAGTCGGACAAGGGATTGGTGTCGTAGAACGCGTGCCGGAACCGCTCGGTCATCTCCTCGATCGACCACTCGGCGGCCACGCCGGCACCGATGATCGCGCCGATCGAGGTACCGCCGACGCTGTCGATCTCCATGCCCGCTTCGCGCAGCGCCTTGACCACGCCGATGTGCGCGAAGCCGCGCGCACCGCCGCCGGACAGCACCAGCGCCAGGCTCTGGCCGCCGATCAGGCGTGCCACGCGGGCATTGTCGCGGGCGTCACGCACATGGTGGATCGAGGCGCGCGGACAAAACGCGTGCCAGCGCCGCGCCGCGCCGAATCGCGGCTTCGACAGGTGCTGCACGATCAGGTATTGGCGGCGCGCGACCGCTTCGTCCGCAGCATCGGGCCAGGCGGCATCCGAGCTCGGCGCGTCCGAAGCGCGGACGACGAACAACAGTGCATCGGCCTGGCGCCGGCACTGTTGTCGCCAGGCATTGTCGCTCCCGTCGGCGACATACAGCACGAATCTGGAAGCGGCCTCGATCGCGTGGTAATGCCCGGCGGCTTGACCGGCTTCGTCGGCCCTCAGGGTCCGCACCGAGCCGAAGCGCGCCAGGTCCTCGGCGAGGCGATTCGCGAACAGGTCGAGATCGACCCCTGGCGATTGCGGCAGCAACGCCAGCGTGCGCGGCGCGGCCGCATGCGTCTGCAGTTCGCCATGGCGCCGAAGGGCCAGTCGCGCCAAGCCCAGCAAGGCTTGCGGAAAGGTCTCGGCGAGCACGTCGAGGTGGGTCGCCGGCAGTCGCACCAACTCGGAATCGCGCAGCGCACGCACGGTGGCGGAGCGCGGCCGCGAGATCAGCACGCCGAGTTCGCCGACACTCTGCCGGCCATGATGTGACCAACCAGATGTGCACCGCCGTGGCTGTCGCGCTGGAACGCGGCGAGGCTGCCGTTGACCAGCAGATACACCGCGTCGGAGGCCTCGCCCTCGAAGAACAGGCTCGCCGCCGGCCACGCGATGCCATTCGCAGCCCGCGGCCAGCAACACCCGTGCCTGTTCGGGCAGGGTCGAGAACCACGGCACGTGGCCGAACAGCTCGACAAATCGGTAGCGGTCGGGCGAGGCGCTGCTCATGCGTGAATGCTACGGCAAGCGTCGCGGACAATCGCTATTCTGTCCGCACAGCCGACTGACTTTGATCGGGTGAACGGGTGATGGGTACAGCAAAGACGCGTTATCGAAGCCTCGCGATACCCGCGCTCATACAGCCGCCGCTGTCGATATTTCGAGAGGATCGAGCGATCCGTCGCATCCGGCGTATGCCGATGCAAAGGCAGGAAATATCGATGCCGCAATCCAGTTGGTCAGGGATCTCGCAGAACCACTGAAGGCACTCGCTGATCTGTTTGACGAAACAACCATTTTCGTTGCCCCACACGCGGAAGAGTCGGCGGGAGACAACGCGATACCGATCGTTCTGTCGGCTTTTCTGGCCGAGTACCGCTCCGCATTGCTCGACGACGAAATTGTTCAGGCCAATCGTGTGTATCACACCGGTGCGGATGCGATGGAACGTCTGATCGCACCGGCAGAGTTTGAAGGTGACGTCATTTCGGGCGGCGCCTACGTGATTGTCGACGACGTCGTGACGATGGGTGGAACGATCGCCGACCTGGCTTCTTACATTCAAATGAACGGCGGAAAGGTCATCGGCGTAGTCACATTGGTCGATGCATCCCGCTCTGGTAGCCTCGCTTGCAACGCAAAGCTATTGCACGAAATCGAGAAGAGGTTCGGAGATGAAATCCGCCAGCAGTTCGGCATCGAGCCAAGCGCGCTTACCGCAGAAGAAGCCGGGATACCTCATTGGTTTCCGATCGGCTGAAGAAATCCGAGGTCGCAGCTAAGGCAGCAGAAGAAAGACGCAGGCGCCTACGCTCGAAGGGCATTCTCGTCGATGAAGTGAGCGACTCTCCGGCCCCGCCCAGCGCGGGGCCGGTTCGTTTTGGCCAGGAAGAACCATGAACGTTTCCAACCCCCTGCTGCGCGACGACGAATTCGTCGCCTTTTCCGAGATTCGCCCGGAACACGTGCTGCCGGCTGTTCGGGCGCGTATCGCCGACTACCGCGCGCGCATCGAGCAGCGGGTCGCCGATCCGGCGCAGCATCGCTTCGCCGGCCTGATGCTGGCCTGGGAGGAATGCGAGGACGCAATGAACCGCTGCTTCGCGCCGGTCGGGCATTTGCACAACGTCTGCGACACGCCGGGAATTGCGTGCGGTCTATGGCGACGCGATCGAACTGCTGACCGATTTCGGCACCGATATCGGCCAACACGCCGGACTGTGCGCGGCGGTGCGCGCCATCCGCGCGCGCGCCGACTTCGATGCGTTGCCCATGGCCGCGCGCAAGCTGGTCGACGACGCCCTGCTCGATTTTCGACTCGCCGGTGTCGACTTGCCGCCCGACCAGCAGCAGCGCTTCCGCGCGATCGCCACCGAACTGTCGCGCCTGACGACCGAGTTCGAACAGGCCGTGCTGGACGCCACCGAAGCCTGGACGCTGGACCTGCCCGAGACCGACGCATGCCTGCGCGGCTTGCCCGAGTCCGCGCTGGCGCAGCTGAGGCAGGCGGCACGCGAGGCCGAGGTCGATGGCGTGCGCATCACGCTGCAACCTCCGGTCTATCAAGCCGTGATGATGCATGCCGATGATCGTGCCCTGCGCGAACTCGTCTACACCGCGTATCAGACGCGTGCTTCGGATCAGGGTCCGAACGCCGGTCGTTTCGACAATGGGCCGCGGATCGAGCGGATCCTCGCATTGCGTCACGAAGCCGCGCAGCTGGTCGGCTTCGCCAATGCAGCGGAAGAGTCGCTGGCAACCAAGATGGCGGAGACACCAGAGCGTGTGCTGCATTTCCTGCACGATCTGGCCGCCCGCGCGAAACCGGTCGCGACGCGCGAGATCACCGAACTCGCGGCATTCGCCCGTACCCGTTTCGGCATCGCGTCGCTTGAACCCTGGGACGTGAGTTACGCCAGCGAGAAATTGCGCATCGAGCGCTACGCCTTGAGCGAAGAGGAACTCAAGCCGTTCTTCCCGCTGGAACGGGTGATGGCCGGTCTGTATGCATTGACCGAGCGCGTGTTCGGGGTGCGTCTGGTCGAGCGTCAGGGCGTCGACCTGTGGCACAAGGACGCCCGCTGCTTCGACCTGATCGATGCCCAGGGTACGGCGTTTGCGGTCGTCTATCTCGATCTGTTCGCGCGCAGTGGCAAGCGCGGCGGCGCCTGGATGGACGTGGCGCGTTCACGCAAGCGCATCGCGGCATTGCAACGGCCGATGGCCTATCTCACCTGCAACTTCGCGCCGCCCACGGCCGAATTGCCGTCCTGCTCACCCACGACGACGTGCGCACGCTGTTCCACGAGTTCGGCCACGGCTTGCATCATCTGCTGACCGAGATCGATTACCCGAGCCTGTCCGGCATCGAGGGTGTGGAATGGGACGCGGTCGAGTTGCCGAGCCAGTTCATGGAGAACTTCGGCTGGCATCGCGAGACGCTCGATCTGATCGCCACGCACTGGCGCAGCGGCGAAGCGCTGCCCGAGGCCCTGTTCCAGCGCATGCTCGCGGCCAAGCACTTCCAGGCCGGCCTGTTCCTGGTCCGCCAGCTGGAATTCGCGTTGTTCGATTTCCGGCTCCATCTCGAATTCGATCCGGCGCGTGGTGCCCGTGTGCACGAGTTGCTGGCCGAGGTGCGCGGCGAAGTCTCGGTGATCCAGCCGCCGGCCTGGCAACGATTCGCGAATGCCTTCACGCACATCTTCTCCGGCGGCTACTCGGCCGGTTACTACAGCTATCTCTGGGCGGAAGTGCTGTCGGCGGACGCGTTCGCGCGCTTCGAGGCCGAAGGCATCACCAATGCTGAGACCGGTCGCGCCTTCCGCGGCGAGTGCTGGCCGTCGGCGGCTCACGCCCGGCGCTCGACAGTTTCGTCGCTTTTCGTGGCCGGGAACCCGACCCGGCGGCCCTCTTGAGGAGTTACGGGTTGGCGGCCTGAGTGGTCTTCACGGCACGTAGATGTCAGGCCGGGTGAGGCCGAATAAACTCGCGGCCTGCCTGTTCACCGGGGGGTGGCGTGGTCGCATTTCCATTGCCAGCGGACGAGGCCGAGCGCCTCGTTGCGCTGGCTGAAACACAATTGCTCGACAGCGAGCACGAAGCGGTGTTCGATGCCGTGGTGGCGCTCGCGGCGTCGATCTGCGGCGTGCCGATGGCGGCGATCTCGCTGATCGATCAGGACCGCCAGTGGTTCAAGGCCAGTGTCGGTCTCGACGACCCTGAAACCCCGCGCGGGGATGCCTTCTGCACCTACACCATCCTCGACACCCAACCGTTGCTGGTCAGTGATGCGCACGCGGACGCGCGATTCCGCGACAACCGCCTGGTCAACGGCGCACCGCATATCCGCTTCTACGCCGGCATGCCTCTGGTGACTGCCGCAGGCCACGCGCTCGGCGCCTTGTGCGTGATCGACCGCAAGCCTAGGGAACTGGATGGTGGACAGCGCGACTCGTTGCGACATCTCGCGACCGTCGTCGAGCGTCTGATCGACGCGCGGGTGGAATCGTTGCGTCAGCAACGCGCGCTCAGCGAGAGCGAGGTCCGGGTGGCGCGCAGTCGCGATTTCATCCGCAAGATCACTGATGCGATGCCCGCGCTTGTCCTCTACCTCGACAGCGACGAGAACGTTCGTTTCGCGAATGCCGATGTCGGTCGGCGTTTCGGCGTCGACGCGGAGCTGCTGGTCGGACGCGGCTTTGCCGAGATTTGCGGCAGCGCGCTGTATGCGGAAATCCAGGCGCCCCTGGCACGGGCGCTGGCCGGCGAGATCGTCTCGTTCGAGGGCAGCCGGCGTGTGCGCGACGGCTTCTATCACTTCCGCACCCACTACGTGCCCGATCGCAATGGCGACGATCGGGTGCAGGGCGTGTTCGCATTGACGTTCGACATCACTGCGCAGAAGCAGGCCGAGATCAACGCGCGCACGGCCGAACGACGCTTGCAGCTGATCGCCGACAATATCCCCGCCGCGGTGTCGATCATCGATCGCGATCATGTCTATCGCTTCAACAATGCGGCCTATGAGCGCGCCACCGGTCGGCCGTTGTCGGAGATCACCGGACAGCACGTCGCGGAAGTGCTCGGCGCAGCGATGTATGCGCAGATCGAGCCGCATCTCGCGCGCGCGCTGGACGGGCATCGCACCCAGTTCGAACTGCGCCAGGAGCGGCCCGAGGGTCCGCGTTTCCTGCGCGGCAGCTATCAGCCGAAGCGTGACGACGGCGGCGCGGTCGTCGGTGTGTTCGGGATGATCCTCGATCAGACCGAGTTGAAGCAGGCCGAAGACCAGCTGCGCGTCATGGCCGAGTTCGACGCACTGACCAAGCTCGCGAACCGCTACCGCCTGTACGACGTGATCGCGATGTCGTCGGCGCGTGCGCAGCGGCACGGGGCCGGACGGGCGCTGCTCTATCTCGATGTCGACAAGTTCAAGGCCATCAACGACCGTCATGGCCATGCTGGCGGCGATGCCGTGCTAATGGAGTTCGCGCGCCGTCTCAAGGCGTCGGTGCGCGCCACGGACACGGTGGCGCGCCTGGCCGGCGACGAGTTCGTCGTGCTGCTCGAAGATGTGCGCAATCCGGCCGATGCCGTTCGTGTGGCCGATGCCATTCTTGCCGCCATGGGCCCGGCCGTGACGTATCTGGATGTCGACATCGCCGTCGGCACCAGCATCGGCATCGCCCTTGCGAATGCGGTCGATGAAGGCGCGGATGCCTGGCTGCATCGCGCCGACGGCGCGCTCTATGCCGCCAAGGCGGCCGGTCGCGGCGGCTACCGGATCGCAGCCGACCATCCCTGACTTCGCAGCCTGCATCGCCGGGTCTATGCTCCGTCCATCTTCCGGATGGAGCGGCCCATGTTCGAAGCACCGAAGCTGGTCGATGATCTCGATGTCACGCTGGCCCGCTACGCGGTATTCGGCCATCCGGTCGGGCATTCGAAGTCGCCACAGATCCATCGCGCCTTCGCGCACCAGCTCGCGATCGCGCTCCGCTACGACGCCATCGATGCGGCCCCCGGTACCTTGGCGGCCACGCTGTCGCGCTTCGCGGCGGAGGGCGGCGTCGGCGCCAATATCACCCTGCCGCTGAAGGCCGAGGCGTTTGCCGCGGCACGCGCGCACAGCGCGCGGGCGCGGCGGCTTGGCGTCGCGAATACGTTGGCCTGGCGCGGCGATCACTGGTACGCCGACAACACCGACGGTGAAGGCCTGATCCGCGATCTCGGCGAGCGTCATCGCATCGACCTGCGCGGTCGGCGCGTGTTGCTGCTCGGTGCCGGCGGCGCGGCACAGGGCGTGTTGCCGGCCCTGCTCGATGCCGGCGTCGCCAAGATCACGATCACCAATCGCACCCCCGAACGCGCCGACCAGTTGTGCGACTGGATCGGTGATCCGGCGCGCGTCCAGACCTGGTACCTCGATGACTTGCGGCGCGCCGGCGATTTCGATGCCGTGTTCAATGCCACTGCCGCCGGCCAGCATGGCGAAGCCGTCGACTTGCCGTTCGCGATCGCGAATCCGCGCACGCTGGCCTACGACCTGAGTTACGGCAAGGCCGCCACGGGTTTCCTGGCGTGGGCGAAGACCGCGGGTTGTGCCTACGCGCTCGATGGACTGGGCATGCTGGTCGAGCAGGCGGCCGCGGCCTTCGAACTCTGGCATGGCACCCGCCCGGAAACCGATCCGGTGTATGCACAGCTGCATCGCGAGTCGCGCGGATGAACGAACGGCCGTCGATCCTGTTCCACTTTGCCGCGCGCAGCGACTGGGCCGACGCGCAGGCGACCGAGGAATACCGGGCGCCGTCGCTGGCGACCGAGGGCTACATTCATTGCGCGACGCGGGCGCAGATCCCCGGCGTGATTCAGCGCCATCTGCAAGGTCGCGCCAATCTGGTGCGGCTCACGCTCGACGCGACCCGGCTCGAACCCTGGTTGCGTTATGAATGGAGCGAGGCCAGCGGCGACGACTACCCGCACATCTACGGCCCGATTCCGATGAATGCCGTGATCTCGGTCGAGTTGTTCGAGCCGACCGCCGCCGAATACGGTGGCTGAGTCCCTGCAGCCCGACGGTCGTGGGGGTTGGCATTGCCGCGCCGCGTGCGCCGCCTGTTGCATCGCACCCTCGATTTCGACGCCGATGCCCGGCCATCCGCACGGCAAGCCTGCAGGCGTCGCTTGCATGAACCTGCTGCCGGACTTGCGCTGCGCCCTGTTCGGCCGGCCAGAGCGACCGAAGGTCTGCGCCAGCCTGCGTCCGCAACCGGAGATGTGCGGTGATCATCGCGATGCGGCGCTGGCGGTCCTGACCGAGCTGGAACGCGCCACCGCGGCAGGTTGAGTTCAGCCGGGTCAGGCATTCGGCTCGGCGTGTGACTGCGCGTGTTAGGCTGTGGCCACGAAAGTTATAACAGGAGTCCGCCATGGCCATCGACGCCCTCACCATCCGCGCCATCGGCAATTCCAGTGGTGTGGTGCTGCCCAAGGAATTGCTGGAACTGCTGAACGTGAAGCAGGGCGACAAGCTGTTCGTCACGCGTACGCCGGATGGCATCGCGCTGAAGCCCTATGACGAAGACTTCGCCGAGCAGATGGATCTGGCGCGCGAGATCATGCGCGAGGACCGCAACATCCTGCGCGAATTGGCGAAGTGAGCGCGCGCTTCCGCTGGATCGGCGAATCCGTCGCGCTCGCCATCCACGACGAACAATTGGCGCAGCATGGCGGCGGATCGGGCATTCGCGATGCCGGACTGCTCGCATCGGCGCTGGCAAAGCCGCAGCAGCTCGCGGCCTACGGCGAGCCCGATGAGTTCGATCTGGCCGCGGCTTATGCCTTCGGCGTGGCGCGCAACCATCCCTTCATCGACGGCAACAAGCGCACCGCCTGGGTGCTGGCTCGATTGTTCCTGCGCCTGCACGGATACTCCTATCGCGGAGGTGATGCAGCGGCGGTGCTGACGATGCTGAACTTGGCCGCCGGCGACATCGACCAGGACCGTTTCGCCGCCTGGCTGCGCCAGCATTCGGCCGCGGTCGAACGCTAAACCCTTGTCCGGCTTGCCTTTGCCGGCAGGCTCCGGTATAAAGCGCGCCCCCTTTGGTGCCGGCGTTCCCGGCAGGCGTGCCGCACGGGGCCGCCTGGCAACACCAACCTTTCCCGAAACCGTGCCACTGCGTAGCAGTTCGGGGCCGATATCGTCTGGGCTACAGGCGTGATGCCGTAATGAGGTGTGCAATGGCGAAGGTTTGCCAAGTCACCGGTAAGGGCGTGCTTACCGGAAACAATGTTTCCCACGCGAACAACAAGACCCGTCGTCGCTGGTTGCCGAACCTGCACGAGCGCCGTTTCTGGGTCGCCTCGGAAAACCGCTGGGTGAAGCTCAAGGTCTCGACCAATGCGCTGCGCACCATCGACAAGAACGGCATCGACGCCGTGCTCGCAGATCTGCGCGCACGTGGCGAAAAGGTTTGAGGAGGACTGAACCATGGCATCGAAGCGCGACAAAATCCGCATGATTTCGACGGCTGGCACCGGTCACTTCTACACGACCGACAAGAACAAGAAGACCAAGCCGGAAAAGCTCGAAATGAGCAAGTACGACCCGGTCGTGCGCAAGCACGTCCCGTACAAGGAAGCCAAGATCAAGTGATGTAGGAGCGAGCCCCGGCTCGCGACCGCAACACCGATCAAGACGAAACCCGCCCTCGTGGCGGGTTTTGTTTTTCTGCGGTGGCGATCGCGCATGCGGTCGCGACCCGGAGGTCGCACCTACGGTTGCGATGTGGTGTTCGGAATCACCCGTGGAAAGCGGATCACGAAGCGGGCGCCCTGGTCGGGGCTGGACTCGCACTGGATCGTGCCGCGCAGGAGTTGCGTCACCAGGTTGAAGACGATGTGCATGCCGAGGCCGCTGCCGCCCTGGCCGCGCTTGGTGGTGAAGAACGGTTCGAAGATGCGGTCGCGCACGTCCGCGCGCATGCCATGGCCGTTGTCGCGATAGTCGATCCGCACGTCGTCGCCATCGAATGCCGCGAGCGTGATGCGTCCGCGCTCGATGCCGTCGAAGGCATGCACCAGCGAATTGATCACGAGGTTGGTGACGATCTGGTAGATCGCGACCGGATAGGTGCTGATCCGGATCGGCTCAGGCACGCGCACCTCGACCTGATGCTGCGTCTTGCGCAGGCGCGGATGCAGCGCCGTCAGGATTTCGTCGAAGTACTCAGCGAGATCGATCTCGCGCGGCGCTTCCGACGCGGTATCGACCGCGACCTGCTTGAAGCTGCGCACGATCTGGATGCCGCGCTCCAGGTTCGCGAGGATCATCTCCGAGCCCTGGATGATCTGCGACTCGAACTGCGCCAGCATTGATGCCGTCATCGTCTTGTCCTGGTGCGCGCGCTGCAGCTTGCGCGCTTCCTCGCGCAGAAAACTCGCGGCGGTGACGGCGACGCCAATCGGCGTGTTGATCTCGTGCGCGACACCGGCGACGAGCGCGCCCAGTGACGCCATCTTCTCGGATTCGACCAGTTGCCGCTGCATGTCCTGGATGCGCGTCAGCGAGGCCTGCAGCTCGGCATTGGCCTTGCTCAAGGCTTCGGTGCGACGTTCGACACGCGCTTCCAGTTCTTCGGTGAGCTTGCGCAGATCATCTTCAGCGCGCTTTAGGTCGGTGATGTTCTGGTTGGTGCCGACGAACAGTTCCGCACGCCCCGTGGCGTCGCTCGCAACCGCGCGACCGCGGGTCAGCAGCCAGGCCCATTCGCCACTGCGGTCGCGAATGCGGTAGGCGATGTCGAGCGTCCCCGCCTCGCCCGACAGCACGCGCCGCATGGCTTGCCCGAGCGCCGGCTGATCCTCGGGATGGATGTAGGTGGCGTAGTCGATGATCGATGCGGAGGCGGGCGCATCGTTGATCATCAGGCCGTCGAGACGATGTTCCCGGCTGATCGTGCGCGTCGGAATGTCGAGCTCCCAGAGCTCGGCATCGCTGCCCCAGAGCGCGGCGTGCAGGCGGCGCTCCTTGTCGACCAGCACCGCCGCGGCCGCTTCGCGTTCGCGAGACCGGGCGCGGGTGCGGGTCCACAGCATCCATCCGGCCAGCAACAGGGTCACGCCGTAGGCGGCGAAGGCGACCGGGGTTGCCCAGGGTGCAGCAGCCACCAGGATGGCGGCGCTGGCCTCGACCTCGCCACGTGCGCCGGTCGCATCGAGCGTGCGAACGCGGAACACGTAATTGCCGGCCGGCACGCGCGTGTAAGTCGCGCTGCGCTGGTTGTCGCCGGCGATGATCCAATCGCGGTCATAGCCCTCCAGCTGAAAGGCAAACCGCGGCACGTCGCTGGCGCCGAATCCGGGTGCGCTGAAGGTGATGCCGAGCATCTCGTCGCGATAGCCGAGTCGCAGTTCGGCCCGGCCGTCCTCGCCATACCGCAATCGACCGCCGGGCACCGGTGCCAGCGTCTCGTTGAATACCGAGAAGGCGGTGATCTGCGGGAGCAGCGGGCCGCGCCGATCACTGATCGCCTTCGGGTCCAGCAGGCTCAGTCCCTCCATGCCGCCGGCGACGATGCGGCCGTCGGGCAGGGCCGCCATCGCGCCGAGGAAATAGCCGCTGGCCAGGGCCCCGGCACGCAGACCGAAGCTGCGGATGCTGTTGTCCTTGCGGTTCAGGCGGTCGATGCCGCGTGCGGTCGCGATCCACACGCTGCCGTCCGCGTCCAGCGCCAGCGCCGACACGTGATCGGCCGACAAGCCGCGCGTCGTGTCGAAGCGCCGCGCCGACCATGGCGACCCGATGTCGTCGCGCGGCTCGACCCGGATCACGCCGTCGCCGTAGGTCGCGAGCCATAGCCGGCCATCGGCATCCTCGACGATGTCGCTGATGCTCAGGCCGGCGTCGTCCTCCAGCGCCAGTGGCACGCGCACGAACGACCGCCCGCCCGGTTCGCGCAGCACGAGTCCGCTGCCGCGGGTACCGATCCAGAGGCGACCGTTCGCCGATTCGGCCAGTGCAGTGACGCGTTCATCCGGCAAGCTGCCGAGGGCCGAACCGCGACGATGCTGGATGAACCCGCTGCAACCCGCGCAACGCTCGGCGAGGCCATGCCCGAGCGTGCCGACGAGCAACGCGCCGGCGCGCGTCACCAGCAGCGCACGCACGGTCGGTCCGGGCAGGCCGTCGACGCCGCCATGGCCGAAACGCTCGATCTGTCCGGTCGCGGGATCGAGCCGGTCCAGCCCGCGATCGCCGCTGCCGATCCAGAGCCGGCCGTCGTGGTCGCGCGCCAAACTCAGCAGATAGTCGCTGGCGAGCCCCGCGCCGGCGTCGCGGCGGTAGGCGTGGCGCTCCAAGACACCACGCTCAGGATCGATGCGAACGAGACCGGCGGATTCACCCAGCGCCAGCCACAGGCTGCCGTCGGGTTCGGGCGCCACGGCCACCACCGGGTCGACCGGCAACGAGGACGGGTCGCCGTCCTGATGACGCAGGGTATGGATCATCGCCGCGCCCGGATCATGCGAGGACAGACCGCCGATCCAGGTGCCGATCCAGATCACCCCATCCGCGCCCTGCGCCAGCGTCGTCACGCGGCTGCTGCCGAGACTCTGGCGGTCGGCCGGATCGTGGTCGAGGCGTTCGATCACCTCTTGGCGGGCGCGGTCGAAGAGGAAGGCACCGCGGCGCGTACCGATCCACAGCCGGTTGGTGCGGTCGAGCAGCAGACTTTCCACTTCCGGTCGATCCGCATCTTCGGGCGTCGCGAAGGGCAGCGTGATGCGGCGCGTGCCATCGCGTGCGAGTCGCCACAGGCCCTCGCCGGCGCCGACCCAGAGTGTGCCGGAACCGTCTTCCAGCAACACGCGGGTCTGGCTGGTGGTCACCGGGCCGAGGCGGGTGTCGCGAAACAGCTTCGGCATGCCGGCCTCGAATCGCCATAGTCCGGTTTCCGAGGCCAGCCACAACCCGCCCGCGGGTCCGGCACCGATCGCACGCACGGCACCGAGATCGTGGGCATTGATCTCCGGGAGCGTCACCGCGCGCTGGCTGACGCGGTCCAGCCACTGCACCTCGCCGCTCTGGAACAGCACCCAGATGCGGCCGTCGCCCGCGCGCTGCAGGCTGGCGATGCGGTCCGAGGCAAGGCCATGGCTGGCCGCCCGCCAGTGCGACATCAGGCGTCGGCTTCGATCGAGCACGCTGATGCCGGCGACCGGATGCGCCGCGTACAGCTGGCCATCGTCGCCTTCGGCCAGACCGACGACGTGGCTCTCGGCCAAGGACGTGTCGTCATTGCGGCGATGCCGCCACAGATCAATGTGTTCGCCGTCGTAACGCGCCAGTCCGTCTTGCGTGCCGACCCAGACGAAGCCGTCGTGATCGCTCAGCACCACGCGCACGGAATTGGCCGGCAGGCCGCGATAGACATCGAGGGTGTCGAGGCGCGTGCGGTTCGTGACCATGGCCACCGCCGCGCCGGCGCACAGCCATGCCACCAGCCCCAGACGGATCATGCGCGCGGCAACCCGGATCATGGGCCCGAATGTCGCGCGCTTCTCCGCGCAGGGCAAGTCGGTGGACGGTTAACATGCGTCATGCCCGAACTTCCCGAAGTCGAAACCACGCGCCGCGGCATCGCGCCGCATGTCGAAGGCCGGATCGTGACGCGCGCGGTCCTTCGCCGCCCCGACCTGCGCTGGCCGATTCCGCGCGAGATCGCGCAGGTCTTCGCCGGTCAGCGCGTCACCGGCACCGAACGGCGCGCGAAATACCTGCTGCTGCACAGCGACCCGGGCGCGGCGATCATCCACCTCGGCATGTCCGGTTCGCTGCGCGTGCTCGATGCCGACGTACCGGTGCGTGCGCACGACCATGTCGACCTCGTGCTCGACGATGGTCGACTGTTGCGCTTCAACGATCCGCGCCGCTTCGGCTGCCTGCTCTGGCAACCGGCCGGCCATACCCACGAGTTGCTGCGCGAGCTTGGCCCCGAGCCGCTCGGCGACGCGTTCGACGGCGACTACCTGTTCGCGCTCAGCCGCGGTCGCACTGCACCGGTGAAGGCGTTTCTGATGGACCAGCGTGTCGTCGTCGGGGTCGGCAACATCTATGTGGCCGAAGCCCTGTTCGCGGCGGGCGTGCGGCCGATGCGCGCCGCCGGAAAGATCACCCGCCGCGAATACGCCCTGCTCGCCGATGCCATCCGCCGCATCCTCGCCTACGCCATCGAACGCGGCGGCACCACGCTCCGCGATTTCCTGAAGCCCGACGGCGAGCCCGGCTACTTCGAACAGGAACTGTTCGTCTACGGCCGCGACGGCGAACCCTGCAAGCGTTGCGGCACCATCATCACCCTTCGTCGCGATGCGCAGCGCGCAAGTTTCTATTGCCGGGTGTGCCAGCGTTGAACAGGGGCGGCAATGGTTGCCTTCGCGATCTTGGAAGAATAGGTTTCCCTCACGATCGGCATGTTATGCATGCCACGCGGCATCCGCATTGAAAGCATCCTCACTTCGATGGAGACACGGCATGAGCATCAACAGAGTCAACGTTCGCGCAGGTTGGTTCGGATGCATTGGCGGGATCGTCGCGTTGACCTTGTCTGCATCGACCGTTGCACAGCAGTTGCTGCCGTCCCTCGGCACGTTCGATGCCATGGGCGACGTGGGTGCCCAGGGATTCCAGGCCGACGGTGCCTTGATCGCGGGTGGTGCCTTCGACCGCGTGGGTGCGGACATGACGCACCGGAATCTGGTGCGTTTCGACCCGGCGGGCGTGCTCGAAGCATGGGCACCGAATCCTGACGGACGTGTCTATGACATCGCGATCGACGCACAAGGACGCATTTACGTCGCCGGACCGTTCGCAATGATCGCCGGCACGCCGCGCCCGGGTGTCGCGCGGTTCCTGCCGGGCCCGACACCGACGCTGGATGCGGCTTTCGTGCCGGCCTTGCCGCTGAATGCGCTCGTCGATGCGATCGCGCTCCGCTCCGATGGGACCATGTATGCGTCGTATTGCGTTACCGGCGTGACGGGATGCAATGTCGTTCGTCTGGATCCGAACGGCAGCGTGATGTCCGGGTTCGTTACGACCACGAACTCCGCCGTGTTCCCGATGCTGTTGTCGGCGGACGAATCGACCCTGTATGTGGCCGGGTTCATGAGCCAGATCAACGGCGCCAGCATCGGCGTCGGAAATATTGCCCGCGTCGACGCCAACACCGGCGTGCGCGACGCGACCTGGACACCGTTCACGACCGGCTCGGGCCGTGTCCGCACAATGTTGCTGGATGGCAGCAGTCATCTGATCCTGGGCGGCACCATTCCCGGCGGCAGCGAGGGTCTGGCGCGCGTCACCGTGGCCAGCCCGGCGACGGTGGATGTCACTTGGGGACCCGAGTTCGTCTCGCAGTCGACATCGACTCTGGTTAACGACTTGCTCCGCTTCCCGGACGGCGATGTGTTTGTCTACGGTGACTTCATCAGCGTGGATGGCGAGCCGAGGCCGGCCCATATCGCGAAACTGGCACCCGACGGCAGCTTGCGTTCCGGCTGGGGTGCCACGGCGCCGATGGGGGGTGCGTCGACCGGCTCGCCGGCGATGTCGCCGACCGGCATCGTGTCGATTACCAAGTTTGCGGGCCCACCTCGCCTCGCCACCGAGACCTACAAACTGGCGCTGGCCGATGGGTCGGTCGTTGCGGCCGGCTTCAGCGACGCCAGATTCCTCGATCGCACAGGGTTTCAACGATTCGCGGTGCAACCCGGTACCGGGCGCATCCTTGCGGCCGGAGTGCAGTTGCGCATCGTCGACGGTCGGAGCAGTCACGGGGCCGCGGCACTGTTGCCGAACCTGAGTGTCGATGTGAGCTGGAATTCCGGTCTCGCGACCCAGGTCGGCTTGGGCGGTACGGCTGCGATCGCGGCCAGCACCAATGCGGTGTATATCGGCGGATTCGGATTTCGAGACGACGGTCTGCGTGCCATCGGTCTCTACCGCGTCTCCGGGGCCGACGGCGCGACCACCGCGTGGCAACCCTTGTCACCGGCGGGTGGCGAGATCGGATTCGATGTTCCGTCATCAATCGCGGTCGATGACGTCGGCGGCTATGTCTATACCGTCGGCATCCGGCGTGCGGCCAACAATGCGAACCTGCCCGGTCAGCCGCTCGTGCGCTTCTCGTTGATTACCGGCCTTGCAGACAGCGGCTGGACGCCGGTGACTTCGGTGAGCCCCTCGGCACAATTGAGCATCGACGGGACCGATTTGTACGTCAGCGGGATCACCAGCATCCCCACCAATGGTGCGACGCCGGCCTTCGGCATTGCCCGCCTGCCTTTGTCCGGCAGCGGTGTGGCAGACGGGACGTTCAGGCCCTACACGGCGACCACGACGATCACCGCATTCGACCGCTCGCCGACCCATGTCTACGTCGGCGGCAATGGCCTGCTAGCGCGCATCGACAAGGCGACCGGCACGGTTGATCCCGACTGGTCGCCGCTGCCTGCGGGCTTTGGCAGCATCTCGCAAATGTCGGTGGCGGACGATGGCAGCGTGTATCTGGTCGGAACATTGTCGGCGGCCTGCAGCGGTGCGCTGCGCGGCGCAGTGCGCGTGACGCCCGGCGGAACGCTCGACACGACTTGGGGACTGGACGCCGACAATTCCATCAATTCGATCCTCGGCTTGCCCGGGGGGCGGTCGCTGGTGGGTGGCTTCTTCCGCAACGTCAACGGCAATGCGCGTGATGGACTCGCGGCCTTGGGTCCGTCGGACATGATCTTCGTCGACGGCGGTGGCGATCGAACCTGCGTTGCAGAGTAGTCGGAGGATTTTGCCGGCACGGTTCGGTTGGCATATACCCAAACACACTCAACACATGTCCGGGCATAATTTCCGATAAATCCGGTCGGAATATTAGTCTGCCGTCATGTTGACGATGAAAGCCAAGTACGCGCTGCGCGCTTTGTCGACGCTGGCGCAACATGAAGGCATGCCGCTCACGGCACGCCAGATCTCGGAACTCGCGCGAGTGCCGGAGAGCTTTCTCGAAGCGATCCTGGTCGAACTCCGGCGCGCCGGTTATGTCGCCAGCAAGCGAGGCCTGCAGGGCGGCCACCAGCTGGCGAAGGCGCCGCACGACATCCGCCTCGGCGACCTGATCCGCAGCATCGACGGTCCGCTCGCGCCGATCCGCTGCGCCAGTCTCACCGCGTATCGGGCCTGTGCCGATTGTCCGGATCCGGAGGCCTGCGCAATCCGCGTGTTGATGACCGATGTGCGCAACGCGATTTCCGACGTGCTCGACCGGCGCACATTGCGCGACCAGATCGAACTCGAAGCCCTACGCGGCGAAGTCGCCGCCTGACCCACGACCCAGGAGACCGACCATGGCGACATCCCACGACGTGCCCGAACTTCGTCCCGGCCGCAACGAGTCCTATTTGCGCCTGATTCCCGAAGAACGCGCCGTCATCGAGGCCTTGCGCGAAGTGCCCTACGGCGCCGTCGAGGTCGTGGTGCACCAGTCGCGCATCGTGCAGATCACCAAGACCGAGAAAGTGCGCGTCTAGACCACGATCCCACCCACACCGACCGGACGACCGGAGGTGGCCCATGCCCAACCTATGGAGGCCACATGCCCGTCCGTTCCCGAATCGCGATTGCATTGATGATTGCCACTGCCCCGCCGCTCGCCCTGGCCGATGATGCCGCCGAACTCGCTGACCTGCTCCAGCGCGTGCGCATCCTTGAGCGCAAGCTGGAAATCCAGCAGGAAGATGCCGTCGCGAAAGCACCGACGATTCCGGTGGTCGCCGTGAACGACAAGGGGCTGTCGGTCAAGAACCAGAAAGGCGACTTCGAGTTCAAGTTGCGCGGCGGCCTGCAGTTCGACCATCGCGCCTTCTTCGACGACACGCCCGCGGTCAATGACGGCTTTCTGTTTCGTCGTATCCGCCCGTCGCTGGAAGGGTCGCTCGGATCCCTCGTCGGCTTTCGCATCACGCCGGAATTGGCCGAGGACACGACCAGCCTGATCGACGGCTGGATCGACGTGAAGTTCGACCCGCGCGCCAGCCTGCGGGTCGGCAAGATCAAGGGACCGGTCGGACTGGAACGCCTGGCGTCGTGGAATGCGCTCGCGATGATCGAACGCGGCTTCCCGACCGAATTGGCACCGAGCCGCGAGGTCGGCGCACAGCTGTTCGGCGAGTTTGCGCAAGGCGAAATCAGCTACGCCGTCGGTGCCTTCAACGGAGCACCGGATGGACGCAACGCCAATGCCAGCGACGTCGACAACAACACCGAGTTCGAGGGCCGCATCTTTTTCGAGCCGTGGAAGAACGACGCGAATGCGCTCTCCGGCCTCGGTTTCGGCATCGCCGCCACGGTCGGAGAAAAGGACGGGACCGGCAACGCGCTGTTGCCGCGTTATCGCACGCCGGGACAGCAAGTGTTCTTCAACTACCGCAACGCAGTGTCGGCGGCCGGCAAACATCGTCGCCTGTCGCCACAGGCCTATTTCTATCGCAATGCGCTCGGCCTGCAGGCGGAATACATCACGTCGCAACAAGCGCTGCTGCTTCCCGCCAGCGCGAACTCGCGTGTCGACCTCAAGCACGATGCCTGGCAGGTCACCGGCAGCTACGTGCTCAGCGGCGAGGATGCCGGTTACAAGGGCATCGTCCGGCCGAATGCGCCGTTCCAGATCGGCGGACCCGGCTGGGGCGCCTTCGAGCTGGTGGCGCGCTATGGCCAGCTCGATGTCGACGACGATGCCTTCCCGCGCTACGCCGATCCCGCGCAGGCCGCCAGTCGTTCGCGTGCCGCCGGTATCGGCCTGAACTGGCTGCTGAGCGCCAATCTGAAGCTGCAGTTCAACCACACCCTGACGCAGTTCGATGGCGGTGCCGCAAACGACGGCGATCGCCCCGATGAGAACACCTTCTTTTCCCGTGTCCAGGTCGCGTTTTGAGCGGCCACCCAGGAGATCCCGCATGAACATCCTGATTCGTAGTTTCATTCTGGCCACGGTCGCATGGTCGAGCCTTGGCGTCGTCGCCAAGGACCTTGAACTGCTGAACGTCTCCTACGACCCGACCCGCGAGTTCTATCGCGACGTCAACACCGCCTTCGCCGCGCAGTGGCAACAGCAGCACGGCGACAGCGTGCGCGTGCAGACCTCGCACGGCGGTTCCGGCAAGCAGGCGCGCGCCGTGATCGACGGACTGGCGGCCGACGTGGTCACGCTCGCACTCGCATTCGACATCGACGCCATCGCCGACAAGGCGAAACTGTTGCCGCCCGACTGGCAGAAGCGCTTGCCGCACAACAGCGCACCCTATACCTCGACGATCGTGCTTCTGGTGCGCAAGGGCAATCCGAAAGGCATCAAGGATTGGGGTGATTTGGTCAGGCCCGGCGTGTCGGTGATCACGCCGAATCCGAAGACCTCGGGCGGCGCGCGCTGGAATCATCTCGCCGCCTACGCTTATGCCCTGCGTCGCAACGGTGGCGATACGGCCAAGGCCAGGGACTTCCTCGCCGCCCTGTATCGCAACGTGCCGGTGCTCGATACCGGTGCGCGCGGTGCCACCACGACCTTCGCGCAGCGCGGCATCGGCGACGTACTGCTGGCCTGGGAGAACGAGGCCTTCCTGGCCCTGAGCCAGCTCGGCGCAGACCAGTTCGAGATCGTCGTGCCGTCGCTGTCGATTCTCGCGGAGCCGCCGGTCGCGATCGTCGATCGCAATGTCGATCGACGCGGTACGCGCAAGGTCGCCGAGGCCTACCTCGCCTTCCTGTATTCGGCCGCCGGGCAGCGCCTCGCCGCCAAGCACTACTATCGGCCGCGCGAGCCACAGCATGCCGATGCCGCGGACATCGCGCGCTTCCCCAAGCTGGAACTGGTGACGATCGAGGGCGAGTTCGGGTCCTGGGCCGAAGCCCAGGCCACACACTTCGCCGATGGCGGCATCTTCGACCAGGTCTCCCTGCCGCAATGACGTCGCCGTGAGTGCCGCCCGCGCCATCGATCTTCCGCCGCCCGGTCCGGGTGCATCGCGCACGCGTCGCGTGATGCCGGGCTTTGGCCTGACCCTGGGCTATACCCTGGCCTGGCTGAGCCTCATCGTCCTGATTCCGCTGACCGGCGTGTTCGTGAAGAGCAGCGCACTCGGCTGGGATGGACTCTGGCGGGTCTGGACCGATGCGCGCGTGCTCGCGGCCCTGAAGCTCAGCTTCGGCACGGCGCTTGCGGCGGGCGCATTCAACACGGTGTTCGGCACACTCGTCGCCTGGGTGCTGGTGCGTTATCGCTTCCCAGGTCGACGCCTGCTCGACGGACTGATCGATCTGCCCTTCGCGCTGCCCACCGCGGTCGCCGGCATCGCGCTGACAGCGCTGTATGCCGGCAATGGCTGGGTCGGACAGTGGCTGTTGCCGCTCGGCATCAAGGTCGCCTATGCGCCGCTCGGCATCGTCGTGGCCCTGGTTTTCGTCGGCCTGCCTTTCGTCGTGCGCACGGTGCAGCCGGTGCTGGCGGAAGCGCGTCGCGACATCGAGGAGGCCGGCGCCACACTCGGCGCGACGCGTCTGCAGATCGTGCATCGACTGATGCTGCCGGCCCTGTATCCGGCGATGCTCACCGGCTTCACGCTGGCGTTCGCGCGCGGCGTTGGCGAATACGGCTCGGTGATCTTCATCGCCGGCAATCTGCCGCGCGTGACCGAGATCGCGCCGCTGCTGATCGTGATCAAACTCGAAGAGTTCGACTACGCCGGCGCCACCGCCGTCGCCGCCGCGATGCTGCTGCTGTCGTTCGCGCTGCTGCTGGCGATCAATCTGCTGCAGGCGCGCCTGTCGCACCGCGCTGGCGGCCTGCGATGACCACCAACGAACCCCGCTGGCTGCGCCGTGGCCTGATCGCGCTGGCGCTCGCGTTCATCGCGTTCTTCCTGCTGCTGCCGCTGGTCGCGGTATTCGTCGAAGCCTTGCGGCAAGGATTCGGCGCCTACCTGCGCGCGCTGCAGGAACCGGATGCGTGGTCGGCGCTGAAGCTCAGCCTGCTGGTCGCAGCCATTGCCGTACCGGCCAATCTCGTCTTCGGCATCGCCGCGGCCTGGCTGATCGCGAAGCATGACTTCCGCGGCAAGGCCCTGCTGGTGACCCTGATCGACCTGCCGTTCTCGGTCTCGCCGGTGGTGTCCGGCATGGTCTACGTGCTGCTGTTCGGCGCCCAGGGTCTGTTCGGGCCGTGGCTGATCGAGCACGACGTGCGCATCCTGTTCGCGCTGCCGGGACTGGTGCTGGCGACGATCTTCGTGACTTTCCCCTTCGTCGCGCGCGAACTGATTCCCCTGATGCAGGAGCAGGGTCGCGACGACGAGCTCGCCGCGCTCACGCTCGGCGCCTCGGGCTTCCAGACCTTTCTGCGCGTGACCTTGCCCAACATTCGCTGGGGATTGCTGTACGGCGTGCTGCTGTGCAATGCGCGGGCGATGGGCGAGTTCGGCGCGGTCAGTGTCGTGTCCGGACACATCCGTGGACTGACCAACACCCTGCCCCTGCATGTCGAGATCCTCTACAACGAATACGAATTCGTGGCCGCGTTCGCGGTCGCGACCCTGCTCGCGCTGCTGGCCCTGGTCACGTTGGCGCTGAAAGCCCTGCTTGAAGTCCGCCACGGCGACGCGCTGGCCGCGCGCGCCCGCCATTGATCCCGGAGCCGCCATGCAGATCCGCATCGACCACGTCGTTCGCCATTTCGGCCGCCATGCCGCCCTTGCCGGCATCGATCTGCACATCCGGTCCGGTGAACTCGTCGCCCTGCTCGGCCCATCGGGTTCCGGCAAGACCACGCTGTTGCGCGCGATCGCCGGACTGGAACCGGTGGATGCCGGGCAGATCCATTTCGGCGAGCGCGATGCGACCACGCTCAGCGTGCAGGAGCGTCGCGTCGGCTTCGTGTTTCAGCAGTACGCGCTGTTCCGCCACATGAGCGTCTTGCGCAACGTCGCTTTCGGACTGGATTGCCGGCCGCGACGCAGTCGTCCGACCCGCGCCGATATCGATGCGCGGGCACTGGAACTGCTGGCGCGCGTGCAGCTGGCGGACCTGCGCGATCGCCTGCCCGACCAATTGTCCGGCGGACAGCGTCAGCGCGTGGCGTTGGCGCGTGCAATGGCGATCGATCCGACCGTGCTGTTGCTCGACGAGCCCTTCGGCGCGCTCGATGCCAAGGTCCGGGTCGAACTGCGGCGCTGGTTGCGCGATATCCACGATGCCACGGGCTACACCACCGTGTTCGTTACCCACGATCAGGAGGAGGCGCTGGAACTGGCCGATCGTGTGGTGGTGATGAACGCCGGGCGCATCGAACAGGTCGGCACGCCGGAGGAGATCTACGCGCAGCCGGCGTCCGCGTTCGTGTTCGATTTCGTCGGCCATTCGAACCGCATCACGGGACGCGTCGAGGGTGGCCGATTCGTGGCCGCGGATGCCGCCACGTCCTGGCCATTGCCGACGCCGCAGGCCGACGGTCCGGCGCAACTGTTCGTGCGTCCGCATGACCTGATGCTCGACGCCCAGGGTCAGGGACTGGCCGGTACCGTGCAGCATCTGTGGCGGCGCGCCAACCGTCAGGTGCTGACCATCGCGATCGACGGCCAGCCGGAGATGCTGGAGCTGGATCTGCCCTTGCACGACGCATCGTCCGTGCCGGCCGCCGGGACCCGCGTGCAGGTCGCGGCCCGGCACTTCCGGGTGTTCCCCGTCGCGGCCTGATTCGGCCCGACGCGCGCCGTCTACTTACGCGACAGACTCGCCACCGCCGAGCCGATCACGACGACTGCGGCACCGGCGTAACCGAGCGTGGCGATGGTTTCGGGTGGCACCAGGGCCGGATTGATCCGGTGCGCCAGTTCGACCGAGACGACGGTGAGCAGGGGCGTCAACGCCAGCACCACGCCGACGCGCGAGGCTTCCCAATGCACCAGCGACTCGGCAAAGGCGCCGTAAGCGGCGACCGTATTGATCAGGCAATAGCCGAGCGCCACTGTGTGCACGCTGTCGAGACCGAGCAACTGCGTCGGTGACGCGAACGGCGTCAGCAGCAGGGCCGAGATCGCATAGATCAGCATCATCACCGCGCCCGAGCCGAGATGTTGCAGCAACTGTTTCTGCGCCAGCGCATACACCGCCCAGACCACGGCCGCGACCAGCACGATTGCGGCGCCGATCAGATACTGCCGGGTCGGCACCGAGGAATGCCGTGACTGGTCGAACGCGAACAGGGCGAGCCCGACCGCGACGGCGGCGACGCCGGTCCATTGCAATGCATTGAAGCGCTCGCCGAACACCAGGATGCCGCCGATCGACATCAACAAGGGCGCGGCCTGGATCAGCAGCTGCGCATTGGCCGGCGTGGTGTAGTGCAGGCCGATCGTGTAGCCGACGAAATTGCCGATCAGCATCACCGCCGCGAGCAGCATCAGCCACCAGCCGGCGCGCGACAGGGCGCGGAACTGCGCAAAGCCGCCGCGCCAGGCGCTCCACACGGCCAGCATCAGGGCCGCGGCGACGAAGCGCGACCAGATCAGGGTCCAGACATCGACGTGCTCGATGACGAGCCGGATCGCGATCGGCAGCGTCGCCCAGAACACCGCCGTGGTGATCGCGAGCGGCAAGCCGATTTGCCACCGGCCAGTGGCTTGGTGCAGGGCCATGGGGA
The DNA here is from genome assembly GCA_016721845.1 of Lysobacterales bacterium. Lineage (NCBI taxonomy): Bacteria > Pseudomonadati > Pseudomonadota > Gammaproteobacteria > Lysobacterales > Lysobacterales bacterium. Next base: position 433,290 of record JADKHK010000003.1, on the reverse strand, counting down.
CTCCGAAAAGACGCGCGACGCTAACACGCGCGATGGTGATGGATGCGTGCCGTCACGATGCTTTGCCTGCTTCGGACAACAGGCGATTCAACTTCGCCTGCAGACCGCCGGAACGATCCACCGGACGCGCCAGCGCGGCAGCCACGACCGCGTCCGTCGCCCACAGCGACAAGGTCTGTCGCGCACGCGACGCGGCGGTGTAGAGCAATTGCCGCGACAAGATCCGCGACTCCGGCGTGGCCGTCAGCAACACCGCGACATGGTCGTATTCGGAGCCCTGGCTCTTGTGGATGGTGATCGCGAAGGCCGGCTCGTGCGCGGGCAACAAGGCCGGCAGGAAGGCGCGTGCCGGTTCATCGCCGCGCCCTTCGAACCAAACCACGAGCACACCATCGGCATTCGCCAAGGCGACGCCGATGTCGCCGTTGAACAGGCCATGCGCTTCGTCATTGCGTGTGATCATCACCATGCGCCCGGGGAACCAGCTGCGGTCGTCCCAGACGAAGCGCGCACGCAAGCGCGATTGCAGGATCTCGTTCACGGTCACGCAGCCGAAGCCGGATTCGCGCAGGGCGCACAGCAGCTGCATCCGTTGCAGGCCACGCAGCACTTCCGCGGCGCGCGCGGCATCGTGGCGCGCGCAGACGCGCATTGCATCGAGATGTTCGCCCAGCGCATCGCCCCAATCCTGGAGGGCGCGGCGCAGTGCGGTGCCATGGTGCACGGGCAGCGTCGTCAGTGTCGTGGCGGTCGCCGCGGCACTGAGCGCATCGGCATCGCCGCGCCGGATCGCGGCATTGCAGGCGCTCAGTGCCGGTGTCGCCCGGAACACGGTGTCGAGACGCACCAGCTGCGGCGCCGCCGCCTGCGTCAGGGCTTGCACGATATCGGTCAGCACCGCGCCGGCAGCGACCGACGCGAGTTGATCGGCGTCCCCCACCAGGATCAACCGCGCTTGCGGCGGCAGGGCGGCGAGCAGGGCGCGCATCTGCGCCAGATCCAGCATCGAGGCTTCGTCCACCACGACGACATCGGCGGCCAGCGGTTGCGCCGCGTCGCGGCGCCAGCGTCCGCTGCGCGGATCGAACTCGAGCAATCGATGCAGGGTCTGTGCATCGGCTTGCGGCAATCGCTGAAGCCACGGCTGCCAGGAAGCATCAAGTGATGCGGCGAGTTCGACGTGGCCGCGCCCGATCGCCTGTTGCAGACGTTGCGCGGCCTTGCCGGTCGGCGCCGCGAGCCGAATGGTCAGGTCGGTGTCGCCGGCCTGGCGCATCAAGGCCAGCAGCACGCGCAGCACGGTCGTGGTCTTGCCGGTGCCGGGCCCGCCGGTCAACACCAGCAGGCGTTGCGTGAGCGCGACCCGCACGGCACGCCGTTGCGCTTCGGTGCGGTCGGCATCGGCGGCGGTGAACAGGGCCTCGATCGCGGCATCGAGTTCGGCATCGATCGCAGTTGCCGCGAGCGCGCACCGCGCCGCCAGCGCGTTGCCGATCGCGGTCTCGTCGGCGTGGCCACGCCAGAAGTAGAAGCGGCTGTCCGCGTCGAGCACGAAAGCGCTGGGTTGCGCGCCATCACCGACCAATCGATCCGAGCGAATCGCCGCGGCTTCGGACGCACTCAGCATCAGCGCCGTATGGCCATGGCGCTCGCCTTGGCCAAGCCTGGCCGCGCAGCCCGCGAGCGCCGAAGAACCGCCCATCGCCAAGGTCCAGCGATGCAGCAGGCGATCGAAGTCTCCGGCCTCGGAGTCGCGCCATTCGCCGTCATGGCCGAGGAAGCCGAATCCGTTCATGCAACCTCCGATGCCGCGAACAGTGCATCGACGGCGGCGAGGAAATCGTCGTCGAAACGATGCCGCCAGACGCCTGCGCCGGGGGCGAGGCCGACCGCGCGCAGGAACAGGTACAGGGTGTCGCCGAGCCGCAACGGTGCGGCGACCTGGCGTTGCCGCCGCGCCAGATAGCGACGCACCGCGATCGCGTACAGCAGGGCCTGCCAGCGATAGCCGTGCGCGTCCATCGCGGCATCCAGCGCCGCACCGCAATAGTCGGCCAGCGCGTTGCCGAGGTGGTTGCTCTTGTAGTCGAGCACATGCACGGCGCCACCATGCACGAACACCAGGTCGATCTTGCCGCTGAGGAAGCCGCGCAGGCGCGTGTCGCCGAGGCCGTGCGGGATCAGCCCGGGCTCGCCGCGGGCGTCGCACAATTGCTGAAGTCGTTGCAGGTCCAGGTGTTCGAGACGAAACTGGAAGCCCATTTCAGCGCGTTGCATCGCCGCGCTCAGCGCGCCGAGGCGCAGGCCATCGCCGAGATCGGTGTCGAGCGTCGACTGCACGCGCTCGATCACCGCGTCGATCATGTCGTCGCGACGCGCGGGTTCGACCCGCAATCCGGCCTGCTGCAGCTCGGCACGAACCCGATCGCGCTGCGCGGCCATCGGCTGCGCGAGATCGCGATGTTCGAACAGGGCGTGCAAGCCATTGCCGAACTCGGTCCCGCGCCAGGGCGACAGTCGCAGCAGACGCTCATCGGCTTGCACGGCGTCGACCTCGGCAAGCGCGCTTTCGATCCCCTTCGTTGCCGCTTCGTCGCGGGCGGCGTCATCGTCGCGCAGCGCCAGTTGCGCGCGGCTCATCAGCGACGAAAAGCTGTAGGCGGCATCGATCCCGCGCCGCGCTGGCCAGGCGCGAGCGCGACGTACGATGGTCTCGGGCGCCGTCGTGAACGCCGCCAGTGACGGTGTCGGCGCGGCGTCGATCAGGCCGATCTGCGGACACTTCCCGGCCAGTGCCGCGAGATCGACGCCGCGCAACAAATGATCGAGCGCCGAGGCGTGGTCGTCCGGCGTCGCATCGAGCGGGCCGAGAAACAGGTGGCAGGCGTGTTCGGCGCGCGTCAATGCGACGTACAGCACACGCAATCGCTCCTGCAGGTCTTCCCTTGCTGCGGTCTGCTGATGCGCGGCCAGATCGCCGCTGCCGAGATCGATCCGGCGCTGGCCGTCACGACGCTCGGTCCAGACCGGATAGGTCTCGCGTCGCCCGCGCTGGCGGCCCATCAAGGGCAGCAGCACGATCGGAAACTCCAGTCCCTTGCTGGCATGCAAGGTCAGCAACTGCACGCGGCGCTGGTCCGACTCGATGCGCAGTTCACGCTCACGCGCTGCGGCATCATCGCCTTGGGCCGTGGCCGCACAGCGCGTCGCGAACCAGGCAAGCAATTGCTGCGCGCCGCTGCAGCGCTGCGACTCGGCCTGCAGCAGTTCGCCGAGATGGCGCAGATCGGTCAGCGCGCGTTCGCCGTCGACGCGCGCAAGCAATCGCGGCGCCGCGTCGGCGATCACGCGATCGACCGCGTGCAGTACGCCATGCCGCTGCCACGCCTCGGCCCAGAGCGCGAGACCATCGGCCTGCGCACGCCAGCCCGGACTGTCGTGATCGAGTGCGCGCAGTTGCGCGTAGTCGCAGCCGAGCAGTCGGGTCGCCAGCGCCGCACGCACCGCACCGACATCGCCGGGCGCCATGAGCGCGTGCAGCAATACGCGCAGCTCGGTCGCCCACGGCGTCGCGAACAGATCGCGGCGGCCGGCGCCGACGCAGGGAATGCGCAGTGCCTGCAAGCGCTGGCGCAAGGCGGCGATGTCGTCATGGCGCGGCAACAGCACCGCGATGTCGCCCGGTTCCAGCGCGCGGTCGCCGATGCGCCAGCGGCCGGGCTCGAGATATGCCGCGATCTGCGCGACGCAGGCGGCGAGCGCTGCAGCGTCGCTGTCGTCGTCGAGGCGATGCAGCTGCAACGGCTGCGCGATCGTCATGCCCCCGCTATGCAAGGGTTCACGATCGGCTCGTCCTGCGGCGCCGACCGGTACGTAGCGGATGGCGTCGTCGGGCATCGCAAAAGCGTCGCCGGCATGGGCGTACAGTGCATTGGTCGCATCGACCAGCGCCTGGGTCGCGCGCTGGTTCACCGCCAGCGACAGGCGTTGCGTGGTCGTGGCCGCTGCGCGCAGATAACTCGCGATGTCGCTGCCGCGGAACCGGTAGATCGATTGCTTGGGATCGCCGATCAGCAACAACAATCCGCGCGCTGCACCGGCGGCATCGCGATGGATCGCATCGAAGATCTCCCATTGCCGCGCATCGGTGTCCTGAAACTCGTCGATCAGCGCCACCGGCCACTGCGCGTGCAACCGATCGGCGAGCGCGTCGTCGTCTTGGTCGCGGGCAGCGCAGGTCTGTGCATGCACGCGCTCGATCAGGTCGTCGAACGTGAACTGCCGGCGCTGCGCCAGGCGCTTCGTCCGCCATTCCAGCAAGGTCGGAAGCATGCCTCGCAGGCCGTGTGCCTGCAGGATCGCGTCGCGCGCGAGCAGCAACGCCGCCACCGCCCGTGCACGGATGGCGACGGGATTCGCCAGCGTGTCGGCCACGTGCTCGGCCCTGACTTGCGCATGCCAGAACGAAGGGTCGATGAGTGCCTTGAGTTTCTTCTCGTCGAACGTGGCGAACGCGTCACCGGTGCGCAACCACGCCGCCAGCTCGCGCAGCCGCTCACCCAGCGCATATTTCTTGCCGTCGACGATGATGGAGGCGGCGAAGGCCTCGATGCGCGCCGGACAATCCGACGCCGCGAACGCGGCCAGCAGCGCATCGACCTCGCCACCGACGATCTCGATGCCCGGCTGCAGCGCCGCCTTGACCAGTTTCGCCCGCGCCGGCGCCGACATGCGATGGAGTGCCGGCAAGCCGCTGGCCTCGTCGCCCAGCGGCCCGTGTGCGAGCAGCCGCGCGAGATCGTCGAGCAATTCCGATTCCAGCTCGCGCGCCGACACCAGTTCGCCCGGGCGGAAGTCCGAGCCCGACGCCAGCACCTGTTCGGAGAGGATGCGTCGGCAGAGCGCGTGCAAGGTCGCGATCGGCGCGCGATCGAGTTCCGCCAGCGCCCGCTGCACGCGCCAGCGCGCTTCGGCGGCCGGAACCTGCGCTGCCAGCGCCGCGAGCCAGTCGCGCAGTTCGGATTCGGCGGAGCCGATATCGGCCGGACCATCGAAGTGCCGCCACGCCCATTGCAGGCGGGCGCGGATGCGTTCGCGCAACTCGGCCGCGGCGGCATCGGTGAAGGTCGAGACCAGAATCGATTCCGGGCGCAGGCCGTGTTCGACCACGAGGCGCAGGTACAGCACCGAGATCGTCCAGGTCTTGCCGGTGCCGGCGCTGGCTTCGACCAGCACCCGTCGATGCGGCGCCGTCGCCGGATCCAGCTGCAATTGCCGCCAGTGCGTCGCGGTCGCGGTCATGGCGTGACCTCGGCGATCGCGTCCAGATCGAGCAGTCGCTGCAGCGCCATCGCGGCATCGATCAGCGTCCGTGCCTCGGCCGCATCGGGATCAGTCAGGTCGACGCCGCGCGCCAGCCAGGCGGCATAACCCGGCGCGTAATCACGCTCGCCGGTGTGTGCATAGCCGGACTGCCAGGCCGCGCGCATCGCGTCACGCCGCTTGTCGACGGTGCTGCTGGCCGCCGCCCACGCGGTCTTCGGCAGGTACTGCAGCGGCGCCTCCGGTGACTGTTGCCAGAACGCGATCAAGGCCGCCAGGCGCGCGTCGAGATCGGCGTGCCGGGTTCGTGCATCGAGCGCATTCCATTGCAGGTCCCAGCGCGCCGGGTCGTTCTTCTTGTCGGGTTCCGTCAGCACGACGATCTGCAACGGCTGATGCGGATAGGCGAGTCGCAACGCCGCCCATTCGATGAACAGCGGAATGCGTTGGCGGAAGTCGAGCTGCGCCAGCCGCTTGCCCGGATACGCGTCGAACAGCAGCCATTGCTCGGCGGTGGCGTGCACGCGCGTGATCGTGCCCTGCACCTGCCAGGCGCCGACGCGCAGATCGACCGCAACCGGCTGCCGTGGCGGCAGTCCGGCGGCGAGTGCCGGATGTGCGCGTGCGATCGCGAGCAGGGCGTCGGCCTGCTCCGCTGCACGACGATAGGCGGCGTGACCGAGCGCGCCGGCCGGCAATCGACCCGACAGCCGCAGCCAGTCCGGTGCGGTCGCCGGTACGTTGGCGTCACCGCGTTCGAGTGCCGACATCAGCAGCCGCTGCGGGATGCGTTCGAAGGGGTCGGGGCGTGCATCGAGGGGCTCGCGAGCTTCCGGTGCTTCGTCCTCCAGCGCATCGAGGCGCAGCCGCAGGCGATCACGCAACAACTGCGCGGCGGGATCGCGGAAATAGCGCAACAGACGCGACAGCGACACCGTGGCCGCCTCGTTCGCCAGCGGATCGGCTTCCGGCAGGCCGGCATTCGGTCCGGCGACGAATCGATCGTCGGTCGCGCGTTCCGCCTGCACCATGCTCGCGAACGCCGCGCTGAAACTGTACAGGCGCGGGTCCCGGCCATCGAAATAGCGTGCATCGAAGGGCTGCAGCGGATGCGCGACGAACCATGGCCGCGATGCATCGGTGCGGGCATCGAGGAAGGCCATCAGTTCGGCCAGCGGCGCGGCCGGATTGCGCGGGCGACCGTCGTTCACGCCTTCGTGGTGATAGCTGAGGTGCAGGCGATCGCGCGCCGCCATCAGCGTCTCCAGGAACAGGTAGCGATCGTCGCTGCGGGTGTCGCGGTCACCGATGCGCGGATACCGCTGCATCAGGTCCAGGCCGTCGTCGCCGGACGCACGCGGGAATTCGCCGTCATTCAAGCCGAGCACCGCGATCATCCGGAACGGAATCGAACGCTGCGGCACCATGCCGCAGAAGGTGATCGCACCGAGCAGGAAAGGCTGGCGTTCGGGCACGCGTGCCAGGGCTTCGTCGATCAGCTCGCAGAGCACGCCGTGGTCGAGCTCGGGGTCGCGTTCGGCAAGCCGCATCTGCTCGCGCAAGCCGCGGATGCAAGCGCGCAGCATGCCCAGTGCGGCGACTTCGTCGGCATCGTCGGGATCGGCCACGAACAGCTCGGCGATGATCGCGTCGAGCCGGCTGCACCACTGCGATCCGGCCTGCGGGGTCGTGGCCGCCTCGCACCAGCGCGAGATCTGGCCGAGCAGTCGATCGAGCGCGCCGAGTGCGGTCACCGCCACGCCCTGCACGCCACCGACCGGCCAGAGTCCGACTTGCGCAGCGGCCGCTTCGGGCACGTCATCGCCATAGACGTGCCCGGCGACCAGCCGCGCCATGCCCCAGGCGAAACTGTGTTCGTCGTAGCCGGGCAGGCCGAGTTGGCGCCGTGTGCCGGCATCCAGACCCCAGGCCACGCGTGCGTCGGTGAGCCAGCGCCGCAGTACCTCGAGACCCTCGTCGTCGAGTCCGAGCGCGCGCATCACCGCGCCGGTTTGCAACAGATCCAGGACCTCTGCGGCGCCGATGCGGGTCGTGGGCAGATGCAACAACGCCAGAAATGCATCGAACAGCGGATGGGCGCGGCGTGTCGCCAGGTCGGCACAGTGATAAGGCAGGTCGGCGCGTGCATCCGCAGCGGTACCGAACAGCGCCGGCAGCAACGGTGCATAGGCGGCGATGTCGGGCGCCATCACGGCGATGTCGCCCGGCTTCAGCGTGGTGTCGGCGGCGAGCGCATCGAGCAGCGCGTCGCGCAGCACTTCGAGTTCGCGGACGCGGGTGTGGCAGCCATGCACGCGCAGGCTGGCGTCTTGGCGCAGGTCGCCGGCCTCCGGCGGCAGTGGCGCATCCGCGGCAAGGCGCCGGATGCCATGTTGCAGGCGCTGCAACAGCCGATCTTGCGGCGAAGGCATCGCGTAATCGCCGATGTGGCTGATATCGGCCGCGATCCCGTCCTCGCCCTCGCCATCGAGCAAGCCGAGACCGAACTGCTGACCCATGCGTCCCCACGCCGCGAGCAGCGGATGCCCGAGCGACTGCAGTTCGCGCTCGCCCTCGCCGTCGGGCCCGAACTGGCGCAACCGCTGCAGGCGACTGCGGTCGTCGCCGAGCCCGGCCCAGAATTCGACGCAGGGATCAGGAAAATACAGGCAGACCAGTCGATGCCGAGCCTCGGCGCGCAGCAGCGCGAGTTCGGGCGGTGGCAGATGGCTCAGGCCGAACACATGCAAGGGTGCGACCATCACGCTCTCCGGGGCTGCGCGCCGGCGGGCGTCGAACCAGGAGCGCATCAATTCGCCGCGGTGCGCACCGGCGATGTCGGTGCGCAGACGGCGCCAAAGCGGCGCAAGGAATGACCGCGTCGGCACGCTCGATCGGCCCTGTTCCCAAGCCGCCAGCCAGTCCGGTCGATACACGAGATAGCGCGCGTAGAGTGCGGCGATGCGGTCTGCGAGCTGGAAGCGGCGGCGGCGGTCGGCCCCGTCGAGATAGCGGCTCAGGCTGGGGTCTTCGATCGCGTCCAAGGCATCGAGGACACGCCAGCGCAGCACCTCGCGGCGGTAGGCGGGCTGCGCAGTCTGGCCGGCGCGCGTCTGCATCTCGCTCTCCAGCCAGGTACCGGGCAGGATCACGTCGAGGTTCGCGACCACGTCCGCCGCGCCGCGCCGGCGTGCCAATTCGCGCGTCAGCCAGCGCTGGATGCCCGGATGTGCCGCCAGCACGGTCTGCGGCGCGAGCAGATCCTCGGGCAGCCAGGCATCGAGCAGGGATTCGAGCGGCGCGACCAGGGCTTCGAGGCGGCTCGCGCGGTACACCCGCAGACCGCGCAGCGTTTCGTCCATGTCGGCCCCGTCCTCACCCGAATGCGCCCGCGGCGATCGCACCCACCTTAGGCGCAGTCTCGCATCGCGGCAACCGGCGCAGCATCGGACGCGGTCGTCTCGGATTCTGAGACGCCGATGCGGACACTGGGCCGACCGGACCTCCGGTTGCCGGCGCGGACCGTTTTTTTTGGGCGGACGCCCAGTTGTGGCGAACTGTGCCATCGCATGATCATGTGATACGGTTCACGCTGGGGAGCGTCCGCAACGGCCGACCTCAGGCGCTTCGGTGCCCGTAATTTTCAATTCATCCATCGCTTGGGGAAGTGACATGAAGCTCAACACGATTCGACTTGCGGCGGCGGTGGCTGCGGCCATCGCGATGTTCGGGGGCGCGGCATCGGCTGCGACCGACAAGCTTGCGACCTATGAGCAGATGCGCGGCATCGCGGCCGAACTGCAGACGCTTCGTGGCAACTCGGCGGAGCAGGCGCGCTACGCCGACCTCCAGGCGCAGTTCGATGCGCTCAAGGCCTCGATGGGCGGCGATGATCCGACCTTGATGTATGAAGCCTCCAGCGCCCGCGCTGCGATGGCTGCAAAGGCGGTGCGTGCGGCACCGCCGGCGCCGGCCGGCATGACCCTCGGGACCACGAGCGCGACGAACAACACGCCCGTGGCGGTGCCGACCGGCCCCGGCGTCGTGACCTCGACGATCAATATCGCGGGTGCCGGCACCTATCTGTGGGACGTGGACGTCACCACCGGGCTGCAGCACACCTTTGCGGCCGATCTCGATATCACCATCACCTCACCCGCCGGCACGGTCGTCACCCTGAGCACCGACAATGGCGCCGGCAACGACGACGTGTTCAACGGCACGGTCTGGGACGATCAGGCCAATCCGGCCGGACAAGTGCCGTACACGACGAACAACGGCATGGTCACCGATCACGCCTACGTGAATCTGACGGCGGCCACGCCGCTGGTTCCCGAGGAAGGCCTCGGCGCCTTCCGCGGCGAAGATCCGAACGGCACCTGGACGATCACCGTCAGCGACGATCTCGCCGGTGATGGCGGCAACCTGAACTCCTGGTCGCTGGATGTGTTCACCTTGCCGGTTGCACCGATCGAAAGCACGGTCACCGCCAGCAATGCCGTGCCGACCGCGATTCCCACGGGTCCGGGCGTGGTGACCAGCACGATTCTGGTGGCCGGTGCGGGCACCAGCCTCACCGATCTCGACCTGACCGCGGCCATCACCCACACCTTTGCCGCCGATATGGACATCACCCTGCAGTCGCCGGCCGGCACGATCGTGACTTTGAGCACCGACAATGGTGCCGGCAACGACAACGTGTTCAACGGCACGCTCTGGGACGATGATGCCAACCCGTCCGGTCAAGTGCCCTACACCACCAACAATGGCGTCACGACTGATCATGCCTACGTCAACCTGACCACGGCGACGCCGCTCGCCAGCGAAGAGGCGATGTCGGCCTTCATGGGCCAGGATCCGAATGGCACGTGGACCATCACCATCAGCGACGATCTTGCCGGCGACGGCGGCTCGCTCGACAGCTGGTCGCTGGACGTGACCACCGGCGTCGGTTGCGCCACCCTGACCTGCCCGGCCAATGTCGTCGTCAACAACGACCTCAATCAGTGCGGTGCGGTCGTGAACTATCCGGCGCCGACGGCTGACGCGGCCTGCGGCACGGTCACCTGCACGCCGGCATCGGGTTCGTTCTTCCCGGCAGGCACGACGACACAGACCTGCACGACCGCGGTCGGCAACCTCAGCTGCACCTTCGACGTCACCGTCAACGATACGCAGCCGCCGGTCGTGACCTGCCCGGCCGACATCGCAGTCGACCAGTTGCCTGGCCAGATCACGGTGCCCGTGGCGTTCCCGCCGCCGACCGTGTCGGACAACTGCCCCGGCGTCACCGCCGCGTGCAATCCGGCCAGCGGCTCGCCGTACTCGGTGGGTACGACGGCGACCACCTGCACGGCGACGGATGCGTCGACCAACACCGCGGCCTGTGCCTTCAACGTGACGGTTGGCGCCTTCATCCCGAACACGCCGGTGCCAAGCCTCGGCCTGGCCGGTGCGATCCTGCTGGCCCTGCTGATGATCGGCCTGACCGGCACCTCGCGCCGCCACGTCTGACCTGCACGTCTGTTTGAAGAAGGCTGCCGCAGCGATGCGGCAGCCTTTTTCATGTGCGGCCGAGCGAAGGCTTCGGTAGGCACCCCTTGCAGCGACTGCGACCGCCCCCACCCTGTCGCAGTGATTGATCTGACTCCCCCGCCGCCGCCAACCCCGGCCCAACTTCGCCGCGACGCACAGCGCTTCCATCGCGTGTTGATCGGGGTCGCGCTGTTCATCGTCGCACTGGCCGCCCTCTGGTGGGCCGAACACCAGTTCGGACTCGACTTGCGCGCCTTCTCGATCCATCCGCGTGCGCCGGAACACCTGATCGGCGTGCTCACTGCGCCACTGCTGCACGGCTCGCTCGAACACCTGCTCGGCAACAGCTTCGGGTTGTTCGTGCTGGGCGTGTTGACGCTGTATCGCTATCCGCAAAGCGCGCGCATCGCGGTGCCGCTGATCTGGCTGGTCGCCGGCCTCGGCACTTGGCTGATCGGGCGCAGTTCGTTCCACATTGGCGCCAGCGGCGTGACGCATGGCCTGATGTTCTTCGTCTTCGCGTCTGGGCTGATCCGCCGCGATCGCACGTCGATCGCCGCCGCACTGCTCGCCTTCGCCTTCTTCGGCGGCATGCTCGTGACCATCCTGCCGCGTGAGCCCGGCGTATCCTGGGAATACCATCTGAGTGGTGCGGTCGGCGGCGTGCTTGCAGCCATCCTGCTGCGCAAGCGCGATCCGGCGGCGCCGCGGCGCAAGTATTCGTGGGAGATCGAGGAAGAACTCGAACGCGAAGCCGAGCGCCTGCGCGCCGAAACCGAATTGCCGAGCCCCGATCACATCAGCCCGATCTGGGAAGGCCCCACCCGTCCCGATGATCCGCGCACCGATCCCCGCCGCGGCATCGTCCTCGTCTTCCCCATCCGCGAGCGCGGATCGGATGAGCGGTTGCATTGATCGCCTGGTGTTGCGCTACACGCAACATGGTAGATTGACGCCATGATCAAGTCGTTTCGGCACAAGGGTCTGCGCCGGCTGTTCGAAACCGGGGACACGGTCGGCGTGCAAGTTGGCCATGCCAAGCGCTTGCGGTTGCAGCTATCCGCCCTAGACACGGCGAGAACCATTGATGATATGGACATCTCCGGTTTTCGCCTGCATCCGCTCAAGGGCGACATGAAGGGACGTTGGTCGATCACCGTGAATGGCAACTGGCGTGTCACGTTCGAGTTCAAGGACGGGAACGCGTACGTACTGGACTACGAGGACTATCACTGATGGGTATGCACAATCCTCCGCACCCGGGTGAGTTCATCACCGGCGTATATCTCGAACCCAATGGCGTGAGTGGACGCGAGCTGGCGGCGAAACTCGACGTCGCCGCGTCGACCTTGAGTCGTGTCCTGAATGGCAGTAGTCGCCTCACGCCCGAGATGGCCTTGCGGCTATCCAAGGCGATCGGACGGTCACCAGAGAGCTGGCTCGCCTTGCAGGATGCCCACGACTTGTGGGTCGCGCGTCAGCAAGTGGACTTGAAACGCGTCGGAAAGCTCAAGCTGGTCGCTGCTTGAGATGAACACGGGCATTCCCTCAGCGGAGGCATCATCGGGATGATCGCAACATGACTCAAGCTTTGTTTTTCAACATCCTGCTCTTGCTCGGTGGGCTCTACTTTGTGGTCCGAAATATTCGTCTTCTTCGAAGTGAAACAGCATTGCGTGCATACATGGAAAGTAGTCCCAAGGCGGTTCTTTGGGTAAGAAAGTATGGTCTGGATGGTGCGACCAAGGTCGCTCGCGAATCATTCATTCCTCTGGGACTGGTGGTGTCTGCGGCAATGATTGGGCTCGGTGCGTGGAATCTTTGGCGCATCTCTGGGTAGCTTCACGTTCAAGCTGAACCAGGTCAACGCGGCGGCGCCGCAATGAATTTACGCACTCGCTCCACCACCGGCGCCGGATCCTTCATCCACGAAAAATGACTGGCCACGACGGACTCGAAATCCGTCGGGACGAGGTGGTGGCGTTCAACATTTGCATTCGGCAGCCGTGCGACCAGTGCATCGAAGGACGACGGTGGCGCGAAGCGGTCGTCGCGCAGGTGGATCGCGAGCAGCGGATGCCGCAGTGTCTTCAGGTCGGCATCGAGATCGCCTTCCGGCCAGGCGTGGCGATAGCGACCGCTCAGGCCGCTGCGGATCCAGTCGTGGATGACCGAGCGCGCTTCGTTGCCGGCGAAGGCGGTACGACGTCCCGGGAAGTAGCCGCAGGCATCGGCGAGCAGGCGGAACCAGGCGAACACGCCCAGCAGGATCGGCTGCTGCCACCACGGAAAGCTGCGCCAGTACGGCGTGCCGCTGGCCACGATGACGAGACCGGCGAGCGCGGGATCGCGTGCCAGAACGAGTGCGGCGAGCTGCGCGCCGAGACTGTGTCCACCAATCCAGATGCGCGCGTCGGGATGTCGCACGCGCAGCGCAGTGATTCCGGCGGCGACATCGGCCAGCAGGTCGCGATAGCGCCAGTCGACACCGCGCCGCGCACGCCGATCGCTGGAGCCGGCACCGCGCCATTCATGCCGCGCCAGACCGATGCCCGCCGCCGCCATGGATTCTGCAAAGCGTGCGTAATGGCGTGCGGTCACGCCGAGGGCCGGCAGCCAGTAGACGAGGTCGCCGTTGGCCGACGGATGCACGAGCAATTCCGCGGCGGCACCGTCCGGCGCGAGGACGTGCAAGGTTTCCGGCGTCATCGCGACAGGCCGAGCTCGCGATCATGCAGCCGCGACAACAACAACTGCGACAGGATTGCGCCGCACATCGCCAGGAACATGTCCCACTGCGTGTCCCAGATGTCGCCCTGGGTAGCCAGGAAGGCATCGGCCGCGCCGCCCATGATCAGCGCCGACCACCATTCGATCATCTCGAAGAACGCACTGAACGCGAGTGCGCAACTGACGCACAGATAGAACAGCCAGCCACCCGGCTTCAGTCCGGTCTTCCGCAGCAACAGTTCGCGCGCGAGGATCGCCGGCACGAAACCCTGCGCGAAATGGCCGAGGCGGTCGTAGTGATTGCGTGCGAGATCGAACCACTCGCGGAACCAGTCGCCAAGCGGCACCTGCGCATAGGTGTAGTGCCCGCCGAGTATCAGGATCCCGGCATGGATCACCAGCAGCACGCAGAGCAATCGCGTCAGCGGGAAGCGCGGCCAGAGCAGCAGGATCAGTGGCAGACCCAGCACCACCCAGATTACTTCCATCCACCAGGTCAGGCGGTCGGTGGGATGGATGCCGGACGCCACCAGCATGGCCAGCGTAACGGCGATCAGTGACAGGCCCAGTGTTCGACCAGGCGTCTTGCGAGGCAGACCAAGCAACATCGGAGTCTCCAGGAGGTACGCGATTGTGCGCAGCTTCGGCGCGTCATCCAAGTGGCGCGGGCACCGCTACACTGCATTGCAACGCGTCCGCCGGGCGTGACCGAATGCACGAAGCCGCAATGTCGAACAGCACGCCCTACGGGCTCGAAGCCAGCGAACTCGACGAGTTGCACGACTATCTGGTCGAGCACCCGGGAACCGACGGACTGATGCTGGATGGCGTGCACGGCCTGCTGTCGGCCATCGTCGCCGGCCCCGAACCCGTGCCGGCCAGCGAATGGCTGCCGCACGTGATCGACGAGGAGACCGGCTTCGACGATGCCGATCAGGCGAACCGGATTCTCAGCCTGCTGGTGCGTCTCTACAACTCGGTGGTTCAGGAACTCGAAGCCCTGACCTACGAACCGATCTTCGGCGAATACGAGGACGAGGACGGCAGCGCCGATCTCGCCGCGGTCGGCTGGTGCGAAGGCTTCAGTCTCGGCATCGATCTCCGCTCCGCGGTGTGGGAGACGCGCATGAGCAGCGACCCGCGACTGATGGACCTGCTTGACCCGATCATCCGCATCTCCGCCGACGAAGGCCTGTTCGAATCCGACACCACCGAACAGCTCGCCGAACTCGACGAGGAAGATCGCGACCAGCTGCTCCGGGCCGTCGGCGGTGCCGTCGCCGACGTGCAGCAATACTGGCGCGAACAACCCCCCACGCCCGACGAGGGGGCTGAACCCGCGCAGGAGCCCAAGCCGCAGCTGCGCCGCCGCGCCGGGCGCTGGGTGCAAAGCCTGTGCACTAAGGATCTTGCGTACAAGAAGCGACCCCCCCGCCCCCCCCCCCCCCCCCCCTCCTGACAAGCCAGCTCGCCGGGTTCATCATCGATTGCCGCACCGACGACCTGCCTGAGGCTGCGGCGTTCTGGGGTGCGGCGTTGGGGATGGCGGTGCGGGCGCTGCCGGGCGACGAGGGCGAGAAGTACGTGCGCCTGGTCGATCCGACGGAGCGCCTGCACGTCGAGGTGCAGAAGGTCGAGCACGACAGCCGCGTGCATCTCGACATCGAGACCGACGACATCGAGGCCGAGGTGAAGCGGCTCGAAACCCTGGGCGCCAGCGTCGTGACGCGCGTGCAGACCTGGTGCGTCATGCAGGCACCGACTGGCCAGCGCTTCTGCGTCGTCCGCGCCGGCTCGAAGGACTTCGCCGAGCGTGCGAATCGCTGGGACACGACCTGAGTCGTCGCCCCGTCAGTCGAGGGCGATGCGCTCGCGCTTGAACGGCACTGCGTCGGCATCGGCTTCCGGTTCGTCGAAGCCGCGCGCGGCCCTGTGTCCGGCGTAGACCGCCGCGGCCACGGTACCCGGCGCCAAGGCGTCGCCCAGGCAATGCACCTCCTGCACGCCGGCATCGGCCCACTCGGCGCTGCGCGCGACCAGTGCCTGATACAGCGCATCATCGGGATCGCGCATCGTCACCGGCAGCAACGATCGTACCGAAACGACCTCGCGCCGACCGCTGTAGATGCAGGCGATCTCGACGCGCAGTGCATCACCCGTCCGGTCGACGGACGCGATCTCGCGTGCGGTGTGGATCTGCACGCCGAGCTCGATCAGGCGCGACTGCACGCGCGTCTGCTCCATGGTCTGTTCGGTCCACTCCGAGACCTTGGTCGCCGGCGTCACGTAATGCACCACGACACCGTCGCGGGCGTAGCGTTCGGCCAGTGCGCCGGCGAGCAGGTAGTGATCGTCGTCGTAGATCAGCAGCGGACCCGCGGTCTTGGCGCCGCGCAGTGCGTCATCGGGACGGATCACCTGCGCGGACGCGCCATCGATCCAGGGCTCGCGATGGCTGCGGCCGAGACCGTCGCGGCGCCAGCGCGATCCGGTGGCGACGAAGATCGCGGAGGCAGCGAAGGCGAGCACGTCGTCGGCGCTGACGGCGTGGCCGCGCAAGACCTGCACGTTCGGCATCTTCGTGATCTGCGACAGGCGATGGTCGACCACGCGCTGCCAGGTGGCGAGACCCGGCAGTTTCGATTCGAAGCGCAGTCGGCCACCGACGTCATTCTCGGCCTCGCACAGGGTCACCTCGTAGCCGCGTTGCCCGAGCGCACGGGTCAACTCCAGTCCGGCAGGCCCGGCACCGACCACCAGCACCGATCGCTCGCTGCGCTTTGCCGCAATGCGTTCCGGATGCCAGTCGCGGCGCCATTCCTCGCCCATGGTCGGGTTCTGGGTGCAGCGGATCGGTACGCAGAAATTGTCGCCGGTGACGCAGATGTTGCAGCCGATGCATTCGCGAATGTCGTCGAGGCGGCCTTCCTCGATCTTGCGCGGAAGGAAGGGATCGGCGATCGAGGGGCGAGCGGCACCGATCAGGTCCATGATCCCGGACTTGATCACGCGCACCATCGCATCCGGCGAGGTGTAGCGGCCGACGCCGACCACCGGTTTCGTGGTCAGCGACTTCACCTGCGCGATGTAGCGCTCCTGGAATCCTTCCGCGGAAAAACGCGCGGTCTGGCTGTCATTGCTCCAGTCGGCGATGTTCACGTCCCACAAGTCCGGCAACTCGGCCAGCATCGCGATCACGTCGCGGCCTTCGCTTTCCGCAGTGATCCCACCGGCGCCGAGCAACTGGTCGACGGCAAGGCGTACGACCACGCCGCAACGATCGCCGACCGCCTCCTTGGTGTCCTCGATCAGCTCGCGCAGCAGACGCGCGCGATTCTCCAGCGAGCCGCCATATTGGTCGCTGCGCCGGTTGGTGCGCCGCGACAGGAAATGCATCGGCATGCCGAGATCGTGGCCGGCGTACACGTAGACGAGATCGAAACCGGCATCACGCGCGCGCAGCGCGGCATTGCGATGCCAGCGCCGCACGTCGGCGATGTCGCGTTTCGTCGCGGTACGCGCCTGGATCGGGTCGCTGCCGCGTACCGGCAGGTGCGACGGTGCGATCGGAATGTCGCGGCTGTAGCGGTTCGGCGTGGCGTAGCCGTTGAACATCAATTCGATGCCGGCGAGCGCGCCGTGGGCGTGCACGGCATCGGTCATCAGCCTCAGCGCGGGAATGTCGCGTTCGTCCCAGAGCCGACCCTCGTGATGCGGCGCGATCTCGGAGAGCGGTGAAATCTCGACTTCCTCGGTGCAAACAACGCCCCAGCCGCCCTCGGCCTTGATGCCGCGCATCCGCGCCAGCGTCTGCGGATAGACGTGGCCCATGCCATTGCAATGCGGCACCTGGAAGAAGCGATTCTTCGTCCGAACCGGGCCGATCTGCACCGGTTCGAACAACAGGTCGTAGCGGGGATCGCGCATGGGCCACCTTCAACATCGAAGCTGGCATTGTAGGAGCGACCTGCGGGTCGCGACGCTCTAGCCACCCATTGCGAAAAACAAAGAGCATCGCGAGCCGGGGCTCGCTCCTACTCTGTTTCGGGCGGCCCATCCCAGCCGCCGCCCAGCGCCTTGAACACCGCGATCAGGCTGGTCGCCGACTCGGTATGCGCCTGGATCAGCGCATCGTCGGCGGCGAGGCGGGCGCGATCGGCATCGAGCACGCTCAGGAAGTCGGTCAAGCCGTTCTCGTAACGCAGCCGCGACAGGCGCGTGGCTTCCGCCGAAGCAGCGGCGGCGCGCTGCAGATGATCGCGTGCGACGGCCGACTGCTCGTAGGCACGCAACGCACCATCGGCATCTTCCAGCGCCAGCAACACCACCTGTTCGTAGCGAGCGAGCGCGGCCTCGTGACGCGCACGCTCGACGCCGACGTTCGCGAACACGCGCGGCAAGTCGAAGGCCGCCCACTGCAGTTGCGGCGCGAAGCTCCAGCGCGCGGTGCCGCTGTCGCCGAGATCGCCACTGCTGGCGGCCGAAGTGCCGACGCCGCCGATGAAGAAGACGCGCGGGAACAACTCGGCGAGTCGATACCCGATCATCGCGCTGCGTCCGGCGAGGTCGCGTTCGGCGGCGAGGATGTCCGGACGTCGCCGCAGCAGATCGGCCGGCGTGCCGACCGGGACCAGATCCGGCAGTGCCGGCAGCTCCGCCACCGCGGCAAGGCGCTCGTCGAGGGCCTGCGGCGTGCGTCCGGTCAACACCGCGATGCGATAGATCGTGCGGGTGATCGCGGTGTCGATGCGCGGCAGGGTTGCCAGCGTGGTTTCATGTTGCGCGATCGCGCGCTGGCGGTCGAGTTCGCTGCTGCGGCCAGCGTCGACGCTGGCTTCGGCGATGGCGAGCGCGGCCTTCTGGCTCTCGGCATTTTGCACGACCACGTCGCGTCGCGCCTGCAGGCCGCGCAGCTCGAAGTAGTTGCGCGCGAGTTCGGCGGTGACGGCGACCTGGGTACCCCAGAGATTCGCGATCGCGGCGTCGCGGAACGCGTTCTGCGCCTGCACGCCGCGCATGCCGCGACCGAACAGGCTGACTTCCCAGCTGGCGTCGAAACCGGCATCGTAGAAATCGCTGCGCAGCTGGTCGGCCGGCACGCCCGGCATTTCCTCGGGTGAACGCTTGGAGCGATCTCGCTTCGCGCTCGCGGTGACGAGCGGGAACAGATCGCTCAGGGCAGCGCGGCGACTGGCGCGGGTTTCACCGAGACGCGACTGGGCAATGCGCAGGTCGTGGTTCGCCGCGAGTGCCTCGGCAATCAGCTCTTTCAGCAGCGCATCCGGAAACGCGTCCCAGTAATGCGCCAGCGCGTCGCCGCGGTTCAGGCCTTCGGCATCGACCTGCGCGAACTGCTCCGGCAGCGGCAGGTCGGGGCGGGCGTAATCGGGGCCGAGCATGCAGCCGGACAAGATCATGGTCAGCGCGAGCGCGAGGGGAAGCTTACGCATGGCGGGACTCCTGGGCGACTGCACGACGTTCGCTGAAGCGGCGAATGACGACATAGAACACGGGCGTGAAGAACAGCCCGAAGAAGGTCACGCCGAGCATGCCGGCAAATACGGTCACGCCCATCACGTGGCGCACTTCCATGCCCGCACCATGCGCGAACACCAGCGGCAGGACGCCGGCGATGAACGCGAAGCTGGTCATCAGGATCGGGCGCAGGCGCAGGCGGCAGGCTTCGATCGCGGCCTCGACGATGCCCATGCCCTCCTCTTCAAGATCGCGCGCGAACTCGACGATGAGGATCGCGTTCTTGCAGGCGAGCCCCATCAGCACGACCAGTCCGATCTGGGTGAAGATGTTGTTGTCGATCATCACCAGTCCGAGCCAGGCACCGAACCAGGTGCCGCTGAGCCAATTCAGCAGCCAGATGCCGCCGATCGCCGACAACATGCACATCGGCACGATCAGGATCACCGCCAGCGGCAACGACCAGCTTTCGTACAGGCCTGCGAGCACGAGGAAGACCAGCAACACGCAGATCGGGAACACCAGCAGGCCCATCCCGCCTTGCGTGACTTCCTGGTAGGTCAGTCCGGTCCATTCGACCTGCATGCCTTGCGGCAGCACGGTCGCGGACAATTGGCGCATCGCCTCGATCGCCTGATGACTGGACATCAAGGCCGGATTGATGCCGGCGGTCAGGTCGGCGGCGGGATAACCGTTGTAGCGAACGACCGGATCGGGTCCGAAACTGGGCTGGATGTCGACGACCGAGCCGATCGGCACCATGCCACCGGCGGCATTGCGCACCTTGATGCGGGCAATGTCGGCCACATCGTCGCGGAACGGCGCATCCGCCTGCGCGTACACGCTGTAGGTGCGACCGAACAGGTTGAAGTCGTTGACGTAGGCCGATCCGAGATACACCTGCAACGCCGCGAAGATGTCGGTCAGCGCCAGACCCTGCTCCTTCGCGCGCACGCGATCGACCCGGGCATCAAGCTGCGGCACGTTCGCCTGGAAGCTCGAATAGGTCGTCATCGGATCGAATCCGGGCGCGCCGCGCAAGGCATTGGCCAGGGCCTGCGTCTGCTGGTCGAGCTGGCCGTAGCCGGCGCCACTGCGATCCTGCACGTAGGCCTCGACGCCGGACGAGTTGCCGAGCCCCAGCACCGGCGGTGGCGTGGCCGAGAACGCGAGGCCGTCCTGGATCGCGGCAAACTTCCCGTTCAACAGGTTGTTGATCTCGGCCGCCGTGATCGTTCGTTCGTGCTGCGGCTTCAGGCCGACGAACATCAGGCCGGTATTGCTGGTGTTGACGAAGTGCGCACCGTTGAGACCGGGAAACTGCACGACATCGGCGACGCCCGGTGTCTCCAGTGCCATCTTGCCCATGCGCTGCATGGCCGCTTCGGTGCGCGGCAAGGTCGCACCTTCGGGCAGGAACAGCACCGCGAACAGGTACTGCTTGTCCTGGACCGGGATGAAGCCGGACTGCACCTGGCCGAAGCCGACGACGGTCAGCACGATCAGGAACACGTAGGTAACAAGCAAGCGCGGTGCACGCGCGATCGTGCCGCCGATGCGGCCTGAATAGCGCGCGCTGGCGCGGCCGAAGCGGGCGTTGAAGGCCGCGAAGAAGCCACCGAACACGCGGTGCAGGCCGCGACCGAGCCGGTCCTTCGGCGCATCGTGCGACTGCAGCAGCACCGCCGACAACGCCGGCGACAGGGTCAGCGAATTGAACGCCGAGATCAGCACGGCAGCCGCGATCGTCACTGCGAACTGGCTGTAGAACTGGCCGGAGACGCCGCCGATGAAGGCGAGCGGGATGAACACGCTGGCGAGCACCAGCGAAATCGCGATGATCGGCCCCGACACTTCCTGCATCGCCTTGTGCGCGGCGTCGCGCGGGGTCATGCCGTCCTGGATGTGGCGCTCGACATTCTCGACGACGACGATCGCGTCGTCGACGACGATGCCGATGGCGAGTACCAGCGCGAACAAGGTCAGCACATTGATCGAGTAGCCGAGCATCCAGAGCACGGCAAACGTGCCAATGATCGATACCGGGACCGCGATCAGCGGAATGATCGACGCGCGCCAGGTCTGCAGGAACACGACGACGACCAGCACGACGAGGGCGACGGCCTCAAGCAGGGTGGTCACGACCGAATCGATCGACTGCCGCACGAACACGGTCGGGTCGTAGGCCACTTCCCATTCCACGCCTTCCGGGAAACCCTTCTCGAGTTCGGACATCTTCGCGCGCACGGCATTCGACAGTTCGATGGTGTTGGCGCCCGGCGCCTCGAAAATGACGATCGCCGCCGCTTCCTTGTTGTTCAACAGCGAATTGATCGTGTAGGCATTCGCCCCGAGCTCGACCCGCGCGACGTCGGCCAGGCGCGTGATCTCGCCGTTGGCGCCGCTCTTCAGCACGATGTCGCCGAATTGCTCGGGACTGTCGAGGCGACCCTGGGCATTGATCGAGAACTGCATCGGGCTGTCCGGATGCGGCGGCCCGCCGATCGTGCCGGCCGAGACCTGCACGTTCTGCTCGCGGATCGCGTTGATCACGTCGGTCGCGGTCAGGTCGCGGGCGGCGACCTTGTCCGGGTCGATCCAGACGCGCATCGCGTAGGTGCCGGCGCCGAACGCGAGCGCCTGGCCGACACCCTGCAGGCGAGCGAGCTCGTCGCGCACGCGCAGGTTGGCGAAATTATTCAGATACAGCCCGTCATAACGCCCGTCCTTGGAGACGAGGTGCACGACCATGGTGATGTTCGGCGAGGACTTCACCGTCGTCACGCCGAGCTGGCGCACCGCTTCGGGCAGTCGCGGCACCGCCTGCGCGACACGGTTCTGCACCTGCATCGCGGCGAGATCGATGTCGATGCCGCTGCGGAACGTCACGGTCAGCATCATCGTGCCGTCCGAACCGGCGGACGACTTCATGTAGATCATGCCTTCGACGCCGTTGACCGCTTCCTCGATCGGCGCCGCGACGGTATCGGCGATCGTCTTCGGGTTCGCGCCCGGATAGATCGCGCTGACTTGCACCGACGGTGGCACGACGTCCGGGTACTCGCTGATCGGCAGGTTCGGGATCGCGATCAGCCCGGCCAGAAACACGAGCAGGGACAGAACCGCCGCAAGGATCGGGCGGTCGACGAAGATCTTCGAAAAATCGGAATGGGCCATGGCCGTCTCAGCCCTGCTTCGCAGGCGCTTGCTTTGCACCCGGTTCGGGCGGCACGAGATTCGGTTGGTCCATCGGCACATCGATCGGCTGCAACGGTGCACCCGGGAAGAAGATCTTCTTCATCCCGTTCACCACGACGCGGTCGCCGGGCTTGAGGCCGGACGCGACCACGCGCAAACCGTCGACCGCGGCACCGAGCGCCACATCACGTCGTTCGGCGCCGTTCTTCGCGCCGACCACATAGACGTATTTGCGGTCCTGGTCGGTCAGCACGGCCTGGTCGTGGATCAGCAGCGCCGGATGCTGGCCCGAACCGAGCAGCTGCACGCGCGCGAACAGGCCGGGCGTGAATCGACCGTCCGGGTTCGCCAGCAGGGCGCGCGCGGTGATGGTGCCGGTGGCCGGGTCCAGTGCGTTGTCGAGGAAGTCCATGCGGCCCTCGTGCGGGAAGCCCTGTTCATTCGCGAGGCCGACGCGCACCGGACTGCGCGCGTCGCTCGAATCGGCGCGGCTGCCGTCGCGGCCCATGGCCTGGTAGCGCAGATAGGCGCGCTCGTCTCCCTGGAAGACCACATGCACCGGATCGACCGATACCACCGACGTCAGCAGCGACTCGCCGGGCGCCACGAGGTTGCCCGGCTTGATCAGTGCCGCACCCGCACGGCCGGAGATCGGCGAGGTGATGCGGGTGAACGACAGGCTGAGGACGGCCTGGTCGAGGCGCGCTACCGCGGCGACCTGGTCGGCGCCGGCCTGCTTGAGTTCGGCACGGCGGGCTTCCGCTTCGCCCTGCGAAATGGCCTTGGCCTGGACCAGCCGTTCGGCGCGCTCGGCTTCCTGTCGTGCCAGCTGCACGCGCGAATCGGCGCGTGCCACGTCGGCTTTCGCGGTCGCCTCGGCGGCGCGGTATTCGCGGTCGTCGATGGTGAACAGCAGGTCGCCCTTGCGCACGCTGCCGCCCTCCGTGAAATGCACGCCGGCCAGATAGCCGGTGACGCGCGGGCGGATCTCGACTCGGTCGGTGGCCTCGATGCGGCCGGTGTATTCGTCCCACTCGGCCACGTCGCGGCCGATCACGGTCGCCACGTTCACCGGAGTCGGCGGCATCTGCATGCCTGCGCCGCCGCCGCCACCACTACACGCTGCCAGGCCGAGCACGGCCAGCACTACCCATCCACGCACCATCATTGCTTGCTCCCCGACCGGCCACGAATGGCGGCTCATTGTTCGACAAGTATCGAACAAGGGGCGGGCTGGTTGCAACTGCCACGAGCATGGAACAATTCAACCGCATCCTGCCACTGCCTGTCGTCATGCCGCCCATCCTTCGCCCCGCGCCGCAACGCCGAACCATCGCCCGCCCTCGGGTGGCGGCCGAACCCAAGCGCCGCGAGCTTCGACTGGACAAAGTGCTGGCGGCCCTGGCCGACCCGACCCGGCTCGACATCGTGCAGTACCTGGTGTCGGCCGGCGATGAGTTGAACTGCGCCGCCTGCAGCTGCCCGCAGCGCTCGAAGAGCACCATGGCGCACCACTTCAAGGTGTTGCGCGAGGCCGGCCTGCTCGGCACCCGCGAGGAGGGCACGCAGATCTTCAACCATGTGCGTCGGGCCGATCTCGATGCGCGCTTTCCGGGCTTGCTTGATGCCGTGCTGAAAGCGGCGCCGTCGATCCATCGTTGATCATTCCATGCAACCTCGACCTGGCCTGAGGGGCGTGTCCCTGGTCACGCTTTGACTCTATGCTCGGGCCGCTGATCGTGGTGCCGCGTCGCCGGCGCAATGCGGTCGACGCAATCAACCGACACATGGGGAGATGTGCGCGTGTTGTTCAACTCGCTGACCTTCGTCGCGTTCTTCGTCGTGGTCGTGGTGCTGCATTACGCGCCGCTGCCCTGGTGGCTGAAGAAGTCGAACCTGCTGATCGCCAGCTATCTCTTCTATGCGGCCTGGAATCCGCCCTTCGTGATCCTGTTGTGGATCTCGACCTTCCTCGACTGGTGGGCGGCCGGGCGCATTGCGACGGCCAGTTCGGCGTTGCGGCGCAAGGCCTGGATGCTGGTGTCGGTGGTGGTGAATCTCGGCCTGCTCGCCTACTTCAAGTACGGCGGCTTCGTGCTCGAGAACGTCGCGGCGCTGATGCAGGCAACCGGTACGAACTACACGCCCCCGGTCTGGGACATCGTGTTGCCGGTCGGCATCTCGTTCTACACCTTCCAGACCATGTCCTACACGCTCGACGTCTATCTGGGTCGCGCCAAGCCGACTCGGTCCTTCCTCGACTTCGCGCTGTTCGTGACCTTCTTCCCGCAACTGGTCGCCGGCCCGATCGTGCGCCCGACCGATCTGGTGCCGCAGTTCGCGAGTCCGCGGGTGGCCACGGCGCGCCAGTTCGGCTGGGGAATGATGCTGATGGTGCTCGGCCTGTTCGAGAAGATCGTGCTCGCCGACGGCGTGTTCGCGCCGGTGTCGGACCGCGTCTTCGGCAGCGCCGAATTGCTGCATCCGCTCGACGCCTGGATCGGCACGCTCGCCTTCTCCGGGCAGATCTTCTGCGACTTTGCCGGCTACACCACGTGTGCCATCGGCATGTCGCTCGTGCTCGGCTTCGCCTTGCCCGACAACTTTCGCTATCCCTATGCGGCGATCGGCTTCTCGGACTTCTGGCGACGCTGGCACATCTCGTTGTCGACGTGGCTGCGCGACTATCTGTACGTGCCGCTCGGCGGCAACCGCAACGGTGCCGCACGCACCTACGTCAACCTGATGCTGACGATGCTGCTCGGCGGCCTCTGGCACGGTGCGGCCTGGACCTTCGTGGTCTGGGGTGGCTTGCACGGCAGTTATCTCGCCGCCGAACGCTGGTTGAAGCCGCGGCTCGGTCACCTGGATGTGTGGCGAACCTGGTTGGGCCGCATCGCGTTGGCGGCGCTGACGTACTTCCTCGTGAACCTGACCTGGGTGTTCTTCCGAGCCCAGGATTTCGCCACCGCCGAACGCATGATCCGCAGCATGTTGCTGATCGAACGCAGTGGTGCGCCGGTGCTGACCCACTGGTTCCTGCTCAGCACGAGCGTCGCGATCGCGGCCCTGCTGATCGCGCATTGGCGCATGCGCGACGCCATGTTGCACGACGCCGTCTCGCGCTGGCCGGCGGCCCTGGTCGGACTGACGTGGGGCGCAATGTTGTTCCTGATTGCGATCACCCAGGGGGGCGGCAATGCCTTCATCTACTTCCAGTTCTGATCGCGAACGCCGACTGGTCGATGGCGCGGCGCTGATGCGTCCGGGCCAGCCCGGCGATGATCCGGATGTGGTCGATGCCTATGTGGAGCGACCGTTGCCGAGCCTGAACCTCGGCGTGACCTGGATCACCGCGTTGGTCCTGGGTGTCTGCGCCCTGATCGCGTGGGAAATGTACTGGCGCGACTTCGGCGCCCGCCCCGGTTATCGCAACAGCGACGGGCAATGGACGATCCAGCGTCGCCGCATCGACCACGGCGACCACGACGCCACCGTCGTCATCGGATCCTCGCGACTGCTGTTCGACGTGCAGCTCGACCCATGGCAGCAGGCCACCGGTGCCCGCCCGATCCAGCTCGCGCTGGAAGGCACCTCGCCGATGAACGTGCTGGAGGATCTGGCGAAGGACCAGGACTTTCGCGGCAAGCTCATGGTCGGCGTGACGCCCGGCCTGTTCTTCACGGGGCGGGGTTTTCGCCACGGTGTCGTCGATTACGTGCACACCGAGACGCTGTCGCAGCGTGCCAGCGAATGGCTGTCGATGCACTGGCTGGAACCGAACCTGGCGTACTACAGCGACGCCGACTTCGCGCTGTTCACCGTGCTCAAGCGCCAGCCGTGGCCGCCGCGCGACGGCGTGCGCGAGCGCGTTGCGGTGCGCAAGTTGCAGGAGAGCGGCGCCGACCGCGCCAGCTGGATGTGGGACAAAGTCGAGCACGATCCCGCGTATCTCGCGATCGTGCAGTCGATCTGGATGCAGAACTTCATGCCGGCGGCGACCGACCCCGCCAAGATCGAGGCGCACTGGCAGACGATCGACGCACAGATCGCGCGAGCGGTCGCCGCGGTGCATATCTTGCGCGACCGTGGCGTCCCCGTGCTGTTCGTGCGTGCGCCGAGCAGTGGCCCCTACCTCGACAACGAACGCCGCGACTTTCCGCGCGAACGCACCTGGGACGTGTTGCTCGAACGCAGCGGTGCGCGGGGCATCCACTTCGAAGACCACGCCGAGCTGCAGGGCCTGAACACGCCCGAGTGGTCGCATCTCGGCCGCGCCGACGCGGAGAAGTTCACGCGGGCGCTGACGGCCATCATCGAGCGCGACGGGCTTTGGCGGACCACATCGCCCTGACGGTCAGGGTGGTGCGGCCAGTCCGTGCCGTGCGAACAAGTGCTGACGTTGTGAGGGTTGTGCGTTGATCCGCTCCGGATCGCGGCCGACCATTGCGAGCAGGCGCGGGTCCATCACCCGGAACCACAGTGGCGGCACATAGGACAACAGGAACATGCCGAAATAGCCGGTCGGCAATTGCGGTGCCTCGTCGAAATGGCGCAGGCACTGGTAGCGCCGGGTGGCATTCGCGTGATGGTCGGAATGGCGTTGCAGGTGGAACAGCGCCCAATTCGAAACCAGGTGGTTGCTGTTCCAGGAATGCTCGGGCTTGCAGGGTTCGTAGCGGCCGTTCGGCAGGCGCTTGCGGGCGATGCCGTAGTGTTCGATGTAGTTGGCGCTGGTGAGCTGGAAGTTGGCCCAAAACGAGGCCGCGATCAGGAAGGGCAGCACGCCGATGCCGAGCCACGCGATCAGCGTCGTCCACAAGGCGAGCGTGATCAGGCTGGTCTGCACGATGTCGTTGTGCAGGCTGAAGCGGGAGCGGCCCAGACCCTGCATGCGTTCGCGTTCGAGCCGCCAGGCGCGTCGCCATGCACCGGGGATTTCGCGGACGACGAAGGCGTAGATCGATTCGCCCATGCGCGACGAGGCCGGGTCGTCCGGCGTGGCGACGTCGCGATGGTGGCCGCGGTTGTGTTCGACGTGGAAATGACCATAGCCGGTCGGTGCCAGCACCAGCTTCGCCAGCCAGCGCTCGAACGCGCCGCGCTTGTGTCCGAGCTCATGGCCGATGTTGATGCAGAACCCGCCGACCACGCCGGTCGCGATTGTCGCCGCGATCAGGCCGTGGAGCGGCAAGTCGTGACGCATGACGAACCAGGCTGCGAACACGAAGGCGACCCACAGCAGCGGCACCATCATCCACGCGATCATGCGGTAGTAGCGATCGGCATCCAGGCCGGCCATCGCCGATTCCGGCGGGTTGCTGCGGTCCTCGCCGACCAGCAGGTCGGCGATCGGCAGGCCGATGTAGACGAGCAGCACCGGCAGCCACAAGGTCCATGCTGCTGCGCTTGCGAGATACAGCAGAGGGCCGGCCGCAGCGAGCAGGGGCACCGCCATCGACAGCAGCCAGGTGGCGCGTTTGCGATCACGGTAGGGCATGGATTCGATGACAGCGCTCATGGCGGGCTCGCAATTCGGGACCGCATCAGCTTGAAAGGAACAAGGACGTCGAAACACCGATGCATCCGCCAACGATTCGTCATTTTCTGCCAAATCTGCTTGCCGGGCGTCCGGACGCCGCGCATGATCGGGCGCAGTTTCCCGTCGGAGTGCAGGTCATGGACATGAGCAACGGTTCCTACTTCGTCGGCTGGGGCACGCTGTCCCTGGTCAATGCCGGACTGGCGCAAGGCAAGGGCCGCAGTGGCCTGAACTGGTGGCTGTTGTCGCTGTTGCTTGGGCCGGTGGCGACCTTTCTGATCGTTTTCCTCGATCCGCTCGTGAAGAAGTCGGACTGAGCGACGATGCGCGCCGGCGGGCGTCGCGACACGACGACGGGCGCCAACGCACCCGCGTTCCATCCCATCTATCTGCGCGTGCTCGGGGCGGTGCTGGCACGGCGTGCTGTCGAGATTCCGGCCCTGTTGCAGGCCTCCCGGGCGCCGATTCGCGACGAGGACGCGATGTTGCCGCTGGCGCCGGCGCGCGAATGGATGGCTGCGGCGTTGACGGCGACCGCGACGCCCTGGCTCGGGCTCGAGCTCGGTGCCGCCGCGCAAACCCATACGCATGGTCTGGTCGGCAGCGCGGCCTTTGCGAGCGGCACCCTGGAGGAAGCGCTGCAGACGATCGCGCGCTTCGCACCGCTGCGTACCCGCGCGCTGCGTTTCGACTGGCGGCCGACGCGTGCCGGCGGCGAGCTGTCGATCACCGATGCGCTCGATCTGGGCGAGGCGCGCGGCTTCGTGTTCGACGCGATGCTGGTGATCATCGAACGCGTCCTGCAATCGCTGTCCGGCACCAGCATGCGTGACGCGTGTTATCGCGTGCCGGGACTGGCGCCAGCTTGGCTGGAACGCTATCGCGACCATCTCGAAGGGACGGTGCACTTCGTCCGCGGCGATGTGCTGCGCCTGCAATTCCCGGCCGAACTGCTGGCGCGAAGTTGCCTCACCGCCGATGCCCGCAGTCACGCCCGCGCTGCGGCAGAGTGCGCGCGCCTGCTCGAAGCCCATCAGCAGCGCCGGCGCGTCGGCGAACGCGTGCGCATGCTGCTGGCCGACAGTGCCGATCGCCTGCCGGGCGCGGAGGAGATCGCCGCGCAACTGCATCTGTCCACCCGCAGCCTGTTCCGGCGCCTGGCCGACGAAGGCCATAGCCTGCGTGCACTGGGCGACGAACTGCGCAGCGAGCGCGCCCGCTTCTGGCTGCGCGATACCGACCTGCCGATCGAGCGCATCGCCGAACGCCTCGGCTACGCCGATGCCAGCAACTTCGCGCGCTGCTTCAGGCGCTGGACCGGCGTGACGCCCGGTCACTATCGCCAAGGTCCAGCGGTATCAGGCCATCGTGATTCAGGCACGGCCCGCTAGACTACGTCCATGCTCAGTTTCTCCAATCTTCGCCTGCGGCGTGGGCCGCGGGTGCTCATCGATGGCTTGTCCGCGACCATCCACCGTGGCCAGCGTGTCGGTTTCGTCGGTCGCAACGGCACCGGCAAGTCCAGCCTGTTCGCCTTGATCCAGGGCGAGATTTCGGCCGATCAAGGTGACGTATCGCTGCCGCGCAACCTGCTGATCGCGTCGGTCGCGCAGGAGATGCCGCACACCACGGCGCCGGCGATCGAGTACGTGCTCGACGGCGATGCCGAGTTGCGCGCGGTCGAGGCGGATCTGCGCGAGGCCGAAATCGTGCACGACGCCGACCGCATCGGTCATGGCCACGAACGCCTGCACGCGATCGGCGGCTATGCCGCGGCGGCGCGCGCGGCGCGCATGCTCGACGGCCTCGGCTTCAAGCCGGACACCATCAACAACCCGGTCGATTCGTTCTCCGGCGGCTGGCGCATGCGCCTGAATCTGGCACGCGTGCTGATGACGCGCGCCGACCTGCTGCTGCTCGACGAACCGACCAACCATCTCGACATCGATGCCGTGGTCTGGCTGCAGAACTGGCTGCTGGCCTATGAAGGCACGCTGCTGCTGATCTCGCATGACCGCGAATTCCTCGACGCCGTGTGCACCCATACCCTGCATCTGGCCGAGAGCAAGGCCACGCTGTACACCGGCAACTATTCGCAATTCGAACGCCTGCGCGCCGATCGTCTGGCGCAGCAGGCGGCCGTGTCGGCCGCACAGCAACGCACGATCGCGCACCTGCAGAGTTTCGTCGATCGCTTCAAAGCCAGTGCCGCGAAGGCGCGCCAGGCGCAGTCGCGCGTCAAGATGATCGAGCGCATCAAGCTGGTCGCGCCGGTCATGGCCGACAGCGAATTCAGCTTCGATTTCCCGCAGCCGGACCGGTTGCCCTCGCCCCTCATCCGCCTGCACGATGCCGCGGTCGGTTATGGCGAACGCACCGTGCTCTCGCGCATCAAGCTCAGTCTCGAACCGGGCCAGCGCATCGGGCTGGTCGGCCCGAATGGCGAGGGCAAGTCGACTCTGGTCAAGCTGCTGGCCGGCGAGCTCGACATCCGCGACGGCGAGATGACCCGCCATCCGGATCTGCGCGTCGGCTATTTCGCGCAGCATCAGCTCGAGCAGTTGCATCCGAACCTGTCGCCGCTCGAACACTTCAAGCTGCTCGACCCGAAGAAGGGCGAACAGGAACTGCGCAGTGTCCTCGGCAGCTTCAACTTCGTCGGCGACCGCGTGTTCGAATCGGTCGCACCCTTTTCCGGCGGCGAGAAGGCCCGGCTCGCGCTGGCGATGGTCGTGTATCGCAAGCCCAACCTGCTGCTGCTCGACGAACCGACCAACCATCTCGATCTCGACATGCGCCAGGCACTCGAAATCGCGCTGTCGGATTTTGATGGCGCGGTCGTGCTGGTCTCGCATGACCGCCATCTCGTCGGTGCCACCTGCGACCAGTTGATCCGTGTCTGCGACGGTGCCGTGGGCGAGTTCGACGGCGATCT
Source organism: Lysobacterales bacterium (assembly GCA_016721845.1). Classification (NCBI taxonomy): domain Bacteria; kingdom Pseudomonadati; phylum Pseudomonadota; class Gammaproteobacteria; order Lysobacterales; species Lysobacterales bacterium. The sequence goes on along the minus strand of JADKHK010000003.1, from coordinate 402,553 downwards.
CGACGAATACGCGAAATGGCTGAGTACCCGTGGCAATGGCCCGCGCAATGACGCGGGCAGCACGAAACCGGGAAATTCGGAGCGATCGCCGCGCCAGAACGACAAGGCCCAGAAGAAGCAGGAGCGCGCGCTGCGCGATGCCCTGAAGGCCGCCGAGGCCGATATGGAGCAGTTGCAGAAGGCGATGCAGCTGGCCGATGCCGAAGTCGCCGCGCCGGGCTTCTTCAACCAGGACAAGTTCAAGGTCCTCGCCGCGACCCAGCGCCAGGCAGAGGCGCGACGCAAGCTCGACGAGGCCGAAGCCCGCTGGCTGGGTGCCGCCGAAGCCGTGGAAGCGCTCTCGAACTAACTCGCTGCGACGAACGGATGGGTTTCCATCCAGTGTTGCGCGATGTCGATGCGCCGGCAGACCCACACCCGGTCATGGCGCTCGATGTGGTCGAGGAAGCGCTGCAGCGCCACGATGCGTCCGGGTCGGCCGAGCAGGCGGCAGTGCATGCCGATCGACATCATTCGCGGCGTTTCCGCGCCCTCCGCGTACAGCGTGTCGAAACTGTCGCGCAAATAGTCGAAGAAATGCGCTGCGGTGTTGAAGCCCTGCGGTGTCGCGAAGCGCATGTCGTTGGTGTCGAGCGTGTACGGCACGATCAAATGCGGCCGGCGGGAACCGTCGGAGATCTCGACTTGGCTCCAGAACGGCAGATCGTCGCCGTAATAGTCGCTGTCGTACTCGAAGCCGCCGTGCTCGACCACGAGCCGGCGCGTGTTCGGTGAATCGCGTCCGGTGTACCAGCCGAGCGGCGCGCTGCCGGTGAGCGCACGCTGGATTGCGACCGCGCGTTCGAGGTGCTCGCGTTCGATGTCCTCGGGGATGTTCTGGTAGTGGATCCAGCGCCAGCCGTGCGCCGCGATCTCGTGGCCGACTTCGGCGCAGGCCTGAATGAATTCGGGATGGCGCTGCATCGCCATCGCCACGCCGAACACAGTCAGGGGCAGGGCGCGTTTCTCGAACTCGCGCAGGATCCGCCAGCCGCCGACGCGCGCGCCGTATTCGTAGATCGACTCCATGCTCAGGTGACGATCCGGATAACTTGCGGCACCGATGATCTCGGACAGGAATTGCTCGGAGCCGCCGTCGCCGTGCAGGACGCAGTTCTCGCCGCCCTCTTCGTAATTCAGCACGAATTGCACGGCGATCCGGGCGCCGCCCGGCCAGCGTGCATGCGGCGGGTTGCGGCCGTAGCCGATCAGGTCGCGCGGGTAGGGGGCATCGGTCATGGCCCTAGTGTCACGATCGCGACGCGTCTGGCAAGCGCTCAGTCGAATGCGACCGGATCGACGTCGAGCGACCAGCGGATGCGGCGCGCCAGCGGATGCGCGTACAGCTGCGGCAGCAACGGTTCGAGGACGCCATGCAGATCACGGCGCTGGGGCGCTTCGAGCAGCAGTTGCGCGCGCTCGTAGCCGGCGCGGCGCGCATGCGGTGCCGCCAGCGGGCCGGCCACGGTGACGCCGTCGCGGCGGACCAGCGCCGCCGCATCGCGGAGGAATTGTTCGACCTGCACGCGCTCGCGTGCCTCCGCGCGCAGCACCGCCTGCGACGAAAACGGCGGCAGGGCCAATGCCTCGCGCAAACGCAGTTCGGCCTGCGCAAAGGCCGGATAGCCGCCCGAGAGCAGGGTTCGGAACAGCGCGTGTTCGGGATGATGGGTCTGGATCAGCACGCGACCCCGGCGCGCGCCGCGGCCGGCCCGGCCGGCGACCTGGATCACCAGCTGCGCCAGACGCTCGCCGGCACGCGGATCGGCGCTGTACAGGCCGCCGTCGGCGTCGGCGATCACCGCCAGCGTGACGCCGTGCAGGTCGTGACCTTTCGCCAGCATCTGCGTACCGACCAGGATGCAGGCCTCGCCGGCATGCGCGCGCGCCAGCACGCGCTCGAACTGGTCGGCCGAACGCGCGCTGTCGCGATCGAGACGCAGCACCGGAATCTGCGGGAAACGCTGCGACAGGGCCGCCTCCAGGCGTTCGGTGCCGATCCCGACCGGGGTCAGGCTGTCGCCGTTGCATGCCGGGCATTGCGTCGGCACGGCCCGCTCGCGGCCACAGTGATGACAGACCAGCCGCGCACGACCGCGATGCAGGGTGTAGGGCCGTTCACAGCGCTCACAGTCGCCATGCCAGCCGCAGTCGATGCAATGCAGGACCGGTGCGAAGCCGCGGCGGTTGCGGAACACCAGGGCCTGTTCGCCGCGCGCGACGGCATCGGCGATGGCCGTCAACGCCTGCGTGCCGAGGCCGTCTTGCAGTCGTTCGCGACGCACATCGATGACGTCGACCGCGGGCGGCTGCGCGTGGCCGGCGCGGGTGTCCAGCCGCACCTGCCGGTAGCGACCGCGTTCGACATTGGCGAGGCTCTCCAGCGCCGGCGTTGCGCTGCCCAGCACGACCGCGATATCGCCGTGCTTCGCCCGCACCAGCGCAACATCGCGGGCGTGATAGCGGAAGCCCTCGTGTTGCTTGAACGAGGCATCGTGTTCCTCGTCGATGATGATCAGACCCAGCTTCGGCAGCGGTGCAAACACCGCCGAGCGCGTGCCGATCACCACCAGCGGGGTGTCGGCGCGTGCGCGTTCGAAGGCACGTGCACGCGCGCCATCGGCGAGTCCGGAATGCCAGGCCAGCACCGGTGCCGCCAGACGCTCGCGGAAGCGCGCCAGGGTCTGTGGCGTCAGTCCGATTTCCGGCACCAGCACCAGCACCTGTTCGCCGCGCGCCAGCACCTGCTGCATCAGCGCCAGATAGACCTCGGTCTTGCCGCTGCCGGTGATGCCTTCGAGCAGGGTGGTGGCGAAGCCGCCCAGGGTCGCGCCGATCTGCGCCACCGCATTGCGCTGGCCCGGGTTCAAGTCCGGCGCCGTGGTCTGGAAACGTCGTGGCGCGTCGTCGAGCGACAATGTGTCGATCAAACCCAGTTGCAGCAGTCGTCGCTTGGCCGTCGCGGCCTGCGCAATCTGCAGGCGCAATGCTGTCCAGCTGCATGGCCCCTGCAGCAACGTGTCGTACATCGCGGCCGGTGCGCTGCCGTCGCGGAGATTCGCGCGCTGCACCGGGTCGGGTCGCAGGCGCAGCACCAGATCGCGATGCGTCGGAGCCGACGCCAGCCGGTCGCGCACTGGTGCCGGCAAGGCGTTGGCCAGTGCTTCGCCGAGCGGATAGGCGTAGTAGCGCGCGGCCCAGAGCAGGCTGCGCCACAACGATTCCGGGAATACCGGCGCAGGATCGAACTGCGCCAGCGCGGCACGCAGTTTCGGGTTCTCCGGGACCTCGGCACGTTCGACGACCACCCCGATCAGCTCGCGCGCGCCGAACGGAACGCGCAGGCGTGCGCCGATCGCGATCGCCGATGCTGCGGTACCGGCGGGTGGCAGATAGTCGAACAACTCGGGCAGCGGCGCGGGCACGGCCACGCGCAGGACAACGGGCATGGGGACGCGATTCGGAGGCCGGGCGCGCAGTCTAGCGGTTGGTTCCACAGGCCGGATCGGTCCGGAATTCCGCATCAGTGATCGATGTCGTGACGACTCATCACGTCATGTCGAGAAATCTGCGTCAAGCAATTGATCCAATATCAGAAACTGTCTTATCCACAGCCGCTGTGGATAACTGTGTGGATGGAGCCACCAACAAGCGTCGCCGAGCGCGGCCCGACGCGGCCTCCAGCTTGCCCGGTCAAAAACTAGCCACAATAATTTAAGCAACGAAAACAAATGGTTGTAGACGTGCCGCCGAAAACCCGTGGCCATACGGAGACATCGGGAGCGACGCTTGACAAGGATCGGCCTGCCTGTGAACTACAGCGCAAAACCGCCCCGAGCAGGAATGCGGCGGAGCGGCTGTCCGGCTCCGTGTCAACCGTTTTTCCGGAGCGGCGTTAGCGATCCTCGAATCCCCACCGCGCCCCTACAATGACCCACACTTTGGCGATGCACTGGATGGACAGCGACCGCCCCGCGACCCCGCGTGCCGGTACGCCGGGCGCCCGCAACCACGATGCGCTCGACGCGTTCCTGCGCGGCGTCGAACGCCGGGCCTTGCGCATGGCCGAATTCGGTGTCGGCAATCGCGAGGACGCGCTCGACATTGTCCAGGATTGCATGTTGACCTTCGTGCGCAATTACCGCGACAAGCCGGCGACCGACTGGGCGCCCCTGTTCCACCGCGTGCTCGACAGTCGCGTGCTCGATTTCCATCGTCGCCACCAGGTGCGTTCGCGCTGGCTCGGCTGGATCGATCGCATCGTCGGTCGCGACGAGGACGCTGACCCGCTCGCGAATGTCGCCGATCCGCGCGCGCCGCAACCCTGTCAGCATGTCGCCGATGCCGAAACGGCCGATGCGCTCGACCTCGCGCTGCGTGCGCTGCCGAACCGGCAGCGCCAGGCTTTTCTGTTGCGGGTCTGGGAAGGACTGGACGTGGCCGACACGGCGCGCGCCATGGCCTGCAGCGAAGGCAGCGTCAAAACCCATCTGTCGCGCGCGATGACGGCCTTGCGCACACGATTGGAGCACCATCATGGCTGAGCACGACGAGGCACCGTGGACCGACCGCATCCGCCAGCAGCTCGATACCAGCGCCCGCGATCTCGATGCGGCGACCCTGTCGCGCTTGAACCAGGCGCGCCAGTCGGCGCTGCAGGCGGCGCGGAAGCCGGTGCCACGGCGATGGCTGTGGCCGGCGACGTTGGCTGGCGCTTTCTCGCTGGCACTGGCGGTCGCGGTCTGGCCGCGACTGATGCCGGAAACGGTGCCGGTGCCGACCGCCGGCACCTTGCCGGACGACTTCACGATGCTGGCCGGGTCCGAGAATCTCGAACTCTACGAGGAGCTCGATTTCTATGCCTGGCTGGATGCGCAGCCGGCGTCTGGCTAGACGTGCGCGCCAGCGACGCGGTCGACGCGCCGAGTGCCGAGCTGCTGCTCTATCTCGCCGAGTTCGCCGACGCCGAGGGCAAGCCCGAAGATCCGGTCCGCATCGAACGCGAATTGCCCGACGACACGACAACGACACCCCACCAGCATCCCGAAACTGCCCCGAAATCCAAGACCGACGATGCCGCGTCCATTCCCGCCAAGAAAGCTGTCGATGACTAGCCTGCGCGTGCTGGTGTTCGCGCTGTTGGCTGCGGCCGGCAGCGCGATGGCCGCGGACGACGTCGCGTTCGACGCGTTGACCCCGGCCGAACAGCGCGTGTTGATGCCATTCGCCGAACAGTGGCCGACCCTGCCCGCCGAGACACGGCAGAACCTTCGCCTCGGCGCCCAGCGCTGGAACGCGATGACGCCGCAGGACAAGCGCGGTGCGGCGCAGCGATTCGGCGACTGGCAGAAATTGCCGGACACCGAGAAGCGCCGCATCCGCGAGCGCTACCGCGCGTTCCGGCAATTGCCGCCGGAACAGCAGCAGCGACTGCGCGGCACCTACCAGCGCTTCCAGCAACTCAGCCCGGCACAGCGTGCGCAAATGCGTCGCCGCTTCGAAGGCATGTCGCCGAAGGAACGCCGCGCCTATATCGAAGGCATGCGCAACGAACAGCTCGGTGCCCGCGAACGCATGTTGCAGCAAGTGCCGCCGGACCAGCGCGCCGCGACTCAGGAGATGATCGCGCGCTTCACGCCCCCGGAACGGCAGCGCCTGCTCGCGCACATGCGCAGCCTGCCGCCGCAGGAACGCCAGGCCCTGCACGCGCGACTGCTGGCGATGGGCGTGGACGAACGTCTCGCCTTCATCGAGACCTTGCCGACCGCCGAGGTTCAGCCGGTGCGTTGATGCGCCGGATCGGTTTCGTTCGCGGCGGTCGCCATCCGCAGCGGCGGATTCTGCAGACGCGGCAACTCCACCAGGAAGGTGGCGCCGCGGCCGATGCCCTCTGATTCCGCGCGCACCGTGCCGCCGTGCAATTCGACCAGGTCCTTGACGATGGCGAGACCGAGGCCGGTCGAACTTTCGCCGCCGGTCGGGCGCGCGGACAGCCGCTGGAAGCGCCGGAACAACTGGCGCCGGTCATCCACCGACAGACCCGGCCCGTAGTCGCGGACCGCGACGCGCGCACGCTCCGCATCCAGTTCGATCCAGACTTCGATCAGCCCTTTCACCGGCGAGAACTTGATGGCATTCGACAACAGGTTCTCGAACACCTGGTCGAGCCGTTCCGCATCGGCCAGCACGATGGCGCCGGCGGCGGCGCGGAAGTCGATCTGCTGCTGCTTCGCCTGCGCGCGTGCAGCGACCCGGCTCAGGGCATCGGCGACCAGGACGGCGAGATCGCAGGGCGCCTGCTGCAGCTTGATCTGACCGGCATCGAGCACCGAAGACTCCAGCAGATCGCTGACCAGCTTGAGCGTGCGCTCGGCCGCAGCGACGATGATGTTGGCATGGCGACGCGCATCCTCGATCGATTCGCGTTCGGCCCGAATCAGGTCGGCGAAACCGATGATCGAACTGAGCGGATTGCGCAGGTCGTGCGCGGCGATGCCGAGCATTTCGGTCTTGACGCGATCGGCTTCCTCGGCGCGAACGCGCGCCTGTTCGGCCGTCTGCAGCGCGACCGCGAGCCGCGCGTTGGCCTCCGCACGCTGGCGTGCGGCGCGGCCGCTTTCGATGAAGCGCACGGTCAGCAGCACGGCGATGCCCGCGAGCAGAATCACCGCCGCCGTCAGGGCGCGCTTCAACAGCGTCTCCTGGGCCAGAATCTCCGCCTGCTGTTCGCTCTCCGCGCGCAGCGCCAGCAGCTCGCGCTCGCGTTCGCGCGCGTTCGCGGTGTTCGCCAGCAGGGCGTAGCGCGCTTCGCTTTGCTCCTGGAACTGGCGTTCGCGCAATTCGTGCGCGGTCTTCAGATCGGTCAGCGCACGGGCGCTGTCGCCCTGCAATTCGTGCACGTCGGCGAGTTGCCGATGCAGGTTGATCTGGACCGAGCGATCGCTTTCACCCTGACGACCGAGTTGCAGCGCGCGCTGGGTGAAATCGAGCGCGTGCTGCAGGCGTTCGCGGCGGGCGACACCGGAGAGTTCATTGCCGGCGCGATCGAGATGAAGGCGCCCGAGTTGGGCCAGGGCCTCGACCATCTCGGTGCGCGCGCCGACCCGGCCGGCCAGCGCCAGCGCCTGCTCGAAGCCGCCGATCGCCGCAGCATCATCGCCGCGCGCCGCAGCGACCCGGGCGAGGCCGGCGCGTGCCGTGCTTTCGCCGACGACATCCTGGTGATCGGTCTGCAACTTCAGGGCACGCGTGAAGGCGTATTCGGCCTGATCGACGAGTCCGCGCGCGAGCGCGATGCGTCCCTGACCCATCCAGATCGCGGCGACGTCCTGGGCCGGCACCAGTTCGGGTGTGGCATAGGCATCGTATTGCTGCAGCGCGGCTTCGTAGTGGCGCTGCGCATCGTTCCAGGCCTGGCGCCGCTCGAACACCCGCGCGATGTTGATCGATGACGCGATCAGTCCCGGCGTGTCGTCGAGATCGCGCCACAGATTCTGCACGCGCTGGTGACGGTCGAGGGCCTCGGCATCCAGACCCTGGCGTTCGAGCGTGGTGCCATAGCTGTTGCCGACCTTCGCGATCAGGCGTTGCTCGCCAAGGGCTTCGGCCGCCGACAGCGCCTCGACCAGATAGCCGCTCGCCGCCTGCAACTGGCCGCGCAGCCGCGCGATGCGACCCAGATTGTGCAAGGCCTCGATGCGACCGAATTCGTAATGCTGGTCGCGGGCGCCCACGAACGCATCCGAGGCCAGCTGCTCGGCGCGCGCCGGATCGGTGCGCGCCAGACTCTCGGCGGTCAGGTTGAGCTGGTCGATGCGGATTTCGGCCAGGGCGCGCTCGGCATCCGCGGCCGCCATCGAGTCGTCCTCGCTGGCCAGCGCGACCTGCGTCAGCGCCAATCCCGACAACACCAGTCCCAGTGCCCAGCGGCGCCAGAGCGGGAGCAGGTTGCGGCGGCGAGAAGAGAACATCGATGACCCGGGGAGCGGCGCGGTCGGCGCAGCGGCAAGAATAACCCACGTGCCATATCGTCACAGCCCGCTGCGGTCGGGCTGGCGCTTCCGGTTCAGGCGCGGCCGCGGCTCATTGCGACTGCAGCTTCGGCAAGCCGCTGACCAGCCACCAGCGCTGGGCGGTCGCGTCATAGCGCCAGCGCATGCGTTCGATCGCCGACTTGCCCTCCTGGGTGTGGCGATTCACGAAATCGATCTGTGCGACCTGTTCGATTTCGGTCGGCGACAACAGGACCGGCGGCTGCTCGCGGTAACCGGCGATCTGCAGCTGTTTCAGGCGTTCGATCTCGAAAGCGCTCGGCCGCGGTGCATCGGGTGCCAGGAAGCTGAGCGCATCATCCACATTGCCCCAGCGGATCGTGGCGGCGTATTGGTCGAGCGTGGCGTCCAGCAGTTTGTCCTGCTCGCGCTGGGTGGCACAGGCGGCGAGCAGCAGCAGGCACAGCATCGCAGGGAGACGAAGCAGCAGACGCATCTCAGGCACTCCGTTTGGCGACGAACTTTCCGAACATCCGACAGGCCACGCCGCCGCCTTCGGCGACCGCGACTTCGGCCATCATGGTGATGCGGGCCTTGCCACGTTCGCGCAAGTCGGTGATGAACTGCGCCCAGTCCTGACCGGGCTCGGCGGCCGCCTCGGCGGTCAGCGCGTCCCAGACCGGGTTGAGGTAGCTGATGGCACTGTCCTGCACGAACACGTCGGCTTGTTCGCCGGCTTCGGACAGCTTCAAATTCACCAGCCCCCACGCGGCCAGGGTCATCAGGCTGGCCAGGCTGCCGCCGAAGGCGCAGCCCTTGTCGTTCACGTTCGGTGCCAGCGGCGCATTCAACGCGATCCGGTGACCGTCGTAGTCGACCACGCTCAAGCCCATGGCCCGCGCCATCGGGATGGTTTCGAGAATGGTGCGTTCGAGCGACAAGGGATCGTGGATCATGTCCAAGTCTGCCGACATGCTTACGCTGAGCGCAAGCGCCGAACGATGACGGCGGGGCCGAAGCGGACTAACCTCAACGCGATGAATGCGGCGGAAAACGAACACGCGGGATTGCGCGGACGCGGCCTGGTGCTGACTCGGCCCGCGGGCGAGAACCGCGCGTTCGCCAACCTGTTGCGCAAGCGCGGCGCGCAGGTGGTGACGCTGGCGCCCTTCCGGGTGGTGCCGCGCGATGATCCGATGGTCCTGACGACCGCGCTGCAGGCTGCGGCGAATGCCGATGTCGTCGTGTTCGCGAGCACGCTCGCCGTGCGGCACGTGTTCGACCTGTTGCCCGACTGGCGGCCGCGCGGCGGCGTCATTGCGCAAGGACCGGCGACTGCGCAGGCACTGGCGGCGCATGGCATTCCTGCCGAGATGCCGACGTCCGGTTTCCGCAGTGAAGAAGTGCTGATGCATCCGTGGCTGGAGCGGGCGCAGCGGGTGGTGCGCATGACCGGCGCCGGTGGCCGCGACTGGTTGGTCCAGCGTTTGCGTGAACGCGGTGTCGATGCGGCCGACTTGCCGGTGTACGAGCGCGCGTTGTGCAACGCCCGCCCGGACAGCCTGCGCCGCGTCGATGCGATGGCGCATCCCCAGTTGATCGTGAGCAGTCGCGAAGCCTTGCTGGCGCTGCCCGCGCTGCTGGGTTCGGCGCGCTGGCTGCGTCTCGCCGGCGAGACGATGTTCGTGAGCAGCGACCGCCTCGCCGCCTTGGCGCGCGGCATGCACTGCCGTGATGTGGTGGTGGCCGACTCGGCGCACAGTGTCGACTTGGCCGCCGCGATCGAGCGCACTCGCTGATAGCATGACCACGGATGCTGAAGACACACGCATGAACGAAGTGAATTCCGTGCCCCCGACGCGCAATGGTCGCGGTGCATCGATGCTGGCTCTGACGGCCCTGGCCGTCGCGATCGCGACCGCGGCCGCGCTCTGGTACGTGGTGGATGCCACCGACCGTGCGCTGCAGGAACGCGAGGCGATATCGCGGCGCATGGTCCTGATCGAGGAAGAGAACGGTCAGCTGCGGCGCCAGCTGTCGGCGCTTTCCCGCCGTCTCGATGACGACGACGCGCTCGACCGCAGTCTGCGCGAGGAACTGCTGGGCGTCAGCGAACGGGCGGCCCTGCTCGAACAGGCGATCAAGCGGGTCGCCGAGAACCGCATGGACAGCGTCTCCGAACTGCGCCTGAACCAGGCCGAGCTGCTGCTCTCGGCCGGCATCGAGCGCCTGCGTCTGTTCCGCGACGCCGAAGCCGCAGCCTCTGCCCTGCGGCTGGCCGACAGTGAGCTCGCACGCCTGGAAGACCCGCGCTACGCCGGCGTGCGCCAGACCTTGGCGCAGGAAATCGCCGCACTCGACGCCGTGCCTCAGCAGGCCTACGGCGAAACCCTGGTCCTGCTGGCGGATCTGCGCGCGCGCCTGCCGCAACTGCCGCTGCGCGGCGACGCCCCGGCCGCCACTCCGGCACCGGCGATCGGTCGCTTCGAATCGCTGCTGCGCGGTCTGGTGCGGGTGCGCCACATCAGTTCGCGCGAGGCCGGCATGCTCGGCCCGCTGGGCGCCGACACCCTGCGCGCGGTCATTGCGCTCGATCTGCTGCATGCCGAGGAGGCGTTGCGGCAGCAGGATGTCGCGCGCTACCAGGCCCTGGTCGCACAGGCGCGCGATGCCTTGGCATTCGGTTTCGATCTCGACGCGGCCAGTACTCGCGACGTGCGCCTGAAGCTGGCACGGCTTGCCGCCTACAAACCTGCGCCGTGGCCGACGCCGCATGCGGCCCTCGAGCAGCTGGTCAACCTGCGCCACACCCAGGACGTCGCGCGAGGCGTCGAGCGATGACCTTGTATCGCTTGCTGCTGCTGTTGCTGGTCGCAGCGGTGGTCGGTGCGCTCGCGGTCTACGCGCTGCGCGGCGACACGGGCTATGTGCTGATCCAGCGCGGTGACATCGCCATCGAGACGACGGTCGTCAATGCCGTGTTCCTGTTGCTCACGGCACTGGCCCTGCTGTACGCCCTGGTCTGGCTGCTGCGTTGGCCCTTGCGGCTGTGGCAGGCGGGGGCACGACGCAGCGCGCGCCGACGTTTTCTCGACGGCATGATCGCGCTGGTCGCCGGTCGTCCGAACCGTGCCGGCCAGCAGCTGATCAAGGCGACGAAACTGCGCACCCTGAAGTTGCCGGCGCTGATCGCCGCGCATGCGGCCGCGCATGCGCGTGGCGATCGTGCCGAGGAAACACGGTTGCTCGATCGGCTCACCGAGGCCGCGGAAACGCATGATCTTGCGACCGAATTGCGCGCCCGCAACGAGCTGCTCGATGGACGTGCCGGCGCGGCCATCGAAATGCTGGTGCCGCTGGCCCAGGCCTCGCGCCTGTCTCCGATGGGCGCGCGCTGGCTGATCGAGGCGCTGGCGGCACGCAAGCGCGGGCGCGAAGCTCTGGCGTACCTGCCGCGCATCCGCCAAAGCCAGCAACTGCCACCCGAGGAACTGGCCCGCTTCGTCTGTCGCATCCTGGTTGCGGCGATCGAGCAGACCACCGACGCGATCAACCTGCACGCGCTGTGGGCCGACCTCAACCGCGACGAGAAGCGCATCGCCGAAGTCGCGATCGCCTATGCGAAGCGCTCGGTGCAATTGAACCTGATCGGGCAGGCCGCGCAGGAGATCGAGGCGACGCTGAAGCATGGCTGGGCGCCGACCCTGGTGCTCGCATATGGCGCGCTGCCGCCGGACGCGAAGGTGGCGCCGCGCCTGAAGACCGCCGAAGGCTGGCTTGAAGCGCATGCGAACGATCCGGCGCTGCTGCTGACGCTGGGTCGGCTCAGTCGCCAGGAACACGCATGGATCAAGGCCGAGGACTACTTGCGCCGCGCCATCGCCTTCAATGCCGGTGCCGATGCCTGGGAAGAACTCGGGCGTTGTTATGCCGAGCAGGGCGATGCCGAGCGCACCGCCAAGGCGCTGGCGAATGCACTGGCCGTGCAACATGGCGAGGCGCCGGCGTCGCTGATCGCGAAGCACAGCGTCGAAGACCTGCTGGCCCCGCTGCCGGTGGCCGAGGAGCGCGACGACATGGGCATTCCGCGCCTGCCGCGCTGATCTCCTGCGAGCCGGTTCCTACAGGCGCAGTCCGGCGCGCGCCGCCAGGATCGCCGCGATCACGTCCGGCGCATACTCGAACGAGTCGTAGTAGAGCCGGTCGTCGGGCAGGCCGGCCGCGATGAAACGATGTCGCGCCGCCTCGATCATCGCCGGCGGGCCGCTCATGTACACGTCGAAGGGCGACAGGTCCGGGAAGTCGGCGAGCACCACCTCATGCACGGCACCGCGGCGGAAACGCTCGGCTTCGCTCGCGTCGGCGTCGGACAACACCGCGGTGTAGGCGAATGCAGGATGCTGCGCGGACCATGCGCCGGGCAGATCCGGCAGGTAGAGATCGGGCGCTTGCCGCGCGCCCCAGTACAGGTGGATCGGACGCGCGCTGCCGAGATGCAGGAAGTGCTCGATGATCGCTTTCACCGGCGCGAAGCCGGTGCCGCCGGCCATGAAGATCATCGGCCGTTCCGAATCCTCGCGCGCGACGAAGGTGCCGAGCGGTCCTTCGATCCGCAGCAGCGACCCGATCGGATAGGCATCGAACAATTGCTGGGTGAAGCCGCCACCGGGGACCTTGCGCACGTGCAGTTCGATCAGGCCAGCGTCTTCCGGCGCATTGGCGATCGAGAAGGCGCGGCGCTTGCCTTCGGGCAACAGCACGTCCAGATACTGTCCGGCCAGCCAGCAGAACGGTTCGCCCTTCGGCGGCTTCAGGCGCACGCGCAACACGTCCGCCGCGAGCAGATCCTTCGCGACGATCTTCACCGCGATCATGCGCCGTGGCAGGTCGGCCACGCTCGGCACTTCGCGCACCGCGATGGTCAGGTCCGACTGCGGATGCGCCTGGCACAGCAACACGTCGCCACGCTCGCGCTCGGCCGCGCTCAAGGCCCGCGCCTCGCTGCCCTGCATGCATTCACCCTCGATCACCCGGGCACGACAACTGCCGCAGGAGCCGCTCAAGCACGAATACGGCAACGCATAACCCGCGCGCCGCGCCGCCGCCAGCACCGACTCGCCCTCGGTGACGTCGAACTGATGCCCGCTGGGCAGGATGGTGATGTGGTGGGTACCGCTAGCGGGCATAGCCGACTTCCTTCTGGGCGCGAATCGCCAGGACGAACACGGTGTCGAGTGGCGCGACGTATCGATACAACGCGACATATCCGTGGCGATCGCGACCGATTACCAGTTCGCGCAGGTCGCGGGGCGCTGGACGACCGATCAACGGATTGCTGGCGAGCACGTCGACCGCATGCAGGATCTCGTCGATGCGCAACCTGACCGCAGGAGAATCATGTCTTGCCAGGTGATCGAGAATGCGCTCGAAGTCATCCAGCACGCCCGAAGCGAGTTCAATGCGTGACACTCACGCGCCCAGCTTGCGAGCCGAAGGTCGTACCGGTTTGTGTCCCGCAGCGCTTTGCTCAAGGTAACGACGCGCGTCGGACCACGACACGCTTTCGCCCGTCGCCACGAGTACCTCGAGTCTCGACTCCGCGAGCTGCTGGAACGCGTTGCGCTGCTCGGTCATCTCGGTCTTTTCGGCAATTGCTTCCAGAATGAAGCCATGGGCGGTCGTGCCGGTTGTTTTCGCGGCGCGCGCCACGCGGCTCTTGAGCTGCTCCGGCAGACGAATGGTGGTCGTCGACATCACAAGTTCCCCTGTTCCCTCGAAATGTAGCACGCATGTGCTACGATCGCGGCTTGGCCCGATGCGTCGGCGTGGCGGTCCAGGGGTCGTCGGGCCAGGGATGCTTGGGGTAGCGGCCCTTGAGTTCCTTCCTGACCTCGGGATAGGTGCGTTCCCAGAAGCCTTTGAGATCCTGCGTGACCTGGATCGGGCGCTGCCCGGGCGACAGCAGATGCAGGATGACGGCGATCTTGTTTTTGGCGATGCGGGGGGTGTCGGCGAGGCCGAACAGCTCCTGCAGCTTGACCGCCAGCACCGGCGCGCCGCCCTGATACGAGAGCTTGCGGGTCATGCCGCTCGGCACCGTGAGTTCGCGCGGCGCGTACTCGTCGAGTTGCTTGCGTTGCGTGTAGTCGAGGCGCGAACGCAGGGCTTCGCCGAACGTCTCACCCTCGAGATCGGACAGCCGCCACTTGCCGTCGAGATACGGCAGCAGCCAATCGTTGAGCGCGCTCAGCAGTCCGGCATCGCTGCAATCGGGCAGGCCGAGTTCCGGACACCAGGCGCGCAGCGATTCGACGCGCGCCTGCCATTCGCGCAAGCCCTCGCTCCACGGCAACACATCGAGGCCGAGCTGGCGCAGGCCGTCGCACAACATCGCCGCGGTCGCGGCATCGCGCACGGCGGGCATGATCCTGCGTTCCAGCACAAGGTCGGCGAAGCAGCGCTCTTCGCTGGCTTCCACGGCACGCTTGTCGCGATTGAAACCGAGTGCGCGGCGGGTGTGGAAATGTGCGGCATAGAGCCGCTCCAGGGTGCCCGAATCGAGCGGCGCGGCGCGCTGGATCAAGCTGTCGCGATCCTCGAAGCGCAACTCGCTGACCACCAGCCAGGGCTCGCCGCACAACACGGCGTTGTCGTGCAGGCGCGCGCCGCGACCATTCGACAACTGGTAGCGACGCGGTTGCGCCGCATCCTGCTTCGCGATGCGATCCGGATAGGCGAGGGCGAGCAGATCGCCGAGCTGATGATGCGATTCGAGCCGCGCCGCGACATCGCGCTCCAGATGCAGCTTGCGTCGCCATTGCTTCGCGGTCTGGTCGATCAGGGCCAGCGTGCCGCGATCGGCAGCATCGACGCGACGTCCGCTGCGGAAATCGTGCAGCGCGTTCAAGCGATCATGTAAGTCCTCGGAACGCCGCGCTTCGCCGCGCAGCGGATCGCGTCCATCCAGCAAGGCGGCGACATCGCAGGCCAATGCGCGTCCGTCGCTGCGCGCGCGCACCAGCAGGTTGGCGATGCGCGGATGGGTGCCGAACGCGAGCAGCTTCTTGCCATGCGGGGTGATGCGGCCATCGTCGTCGAGGGCATCCAGCGCCTGCAGCAGCGCCACGGCCGCGGCCTGCGCCGCCAGCGGCGGTGGATCGAGCAGGCGCAATCCGTCCGCGCCCCACTGCTTCAGTTCCAGCACG
This sequence comes from Lysobacterales bacterium, assembly GCA_016721845.1. Lineage (NCBI taxonomy): Bacteria > Pseudomonadati > Pseudomonadota > Gammaproteobacteria > Lysobacterales > Lysobacterales bacterium. The sequence goes on along the minus strand of JADKHK010000003.1, from coordinate 387,318 downwards.
AAGGCGGCGAGTTCGGTGCGTGCAATCTCCGGGCGCGTGCCCGGCTCCAGGCGCTGGCTTTCCGGCCACAGCCGATAACACCAGCCTTCGGCGACTCGGCCGGCGCGACCGGCGCGCTGCGTCGCCGACGACTGCGCGATGCTCACGGTCTCCAGTCGGCTCATGCCGCTGCCGGGATCCAGTCGTGGCTCGCGTGCGAGTCCCGAATCGATGACCACGCGCACGCCGGGCAGGGTCACGCTGGACTCGGCGACATTGGTCGCGAGCACGACGCGCCGCCGCTCGCCGGGCCGCAACACACGCGCTTGCTCCTCGACCGACAGCTCGCCGTGCAACAGCAATACCTCGGCGTCGATTTCAACGAGCACGCGTGCGCATTGCTCGAGCTCGAACTTGCCGGGCAGGAAGCACAGCACGTCGCCCTCATGCTGCGCGATCGCCATCTGCACGCAGCGCTTGATCTGGAACGACAGCGCTTCCTGCGGCCGCGCCGGAAAATGCGCGACGGTGACCGGAAAGCTGCGACCGGCACTGGTCAGGCGCGGGCAATCGAGGAAACGCGCGAGCTTGTCGCCATCCAGCGTCGCCGACATCACGATCAGGCGCAGATCCTCGCGCAGGGCCGATTGGACATCGACGCAGAGTGCCAGCCCGAGGTCGCTGTGCAGATGACGTTCGTGGAACTCGTCGAACAGGATGGCGCTGATGCCGTCCAGCATCGGGTCGTCCTGCAGCATGCGCGTCAGGATGCCTTCGGTCACGACTTCGACGCGTGTTTGCGCCGACACCTTCGACTCGAAACGGATGCGATAGCCGACGGTGGCGCCGACCGCTTCGCCGAGCGATTCCGCCATGAAGCCGGCGGCCGCGCGCGCGGCGATGCGACGCGGCTCCAGCATCAGGATCTTGCCGTTGCACCAGGGCGCCGCCAGCAGGGCGAGCGGCACCTGGGTGGTCTTGCCGGCGCCCGGCGGCGCTTCCAGCACGAGACGTGGATGCGTCGCCAGTGCGGCGACGATCTCGGGCAGCAGCGGAGTGATCGGAAGGGACGGTGCAGTCATCCGCGCATTGTCGCGGGATGACTGCGGAAAAGCATCGCGTGCGACCTAGCGCCGTTTCTTCTCGCGCAGCGTGCTGATCAGGTCCGGCGTCTGCCAGTAGTAGCGCAGCGCGTGCATCGCGGCCCGCGGCGAACCGAGTCCGGAGGCGACCGCACGCACGGCCGGATCAAGACCGAGCGTCTTGGCCTCTCGATCGATCAGGGCCGTGAAGCTCGCTTCGACTTCGCCGAGCTCCCGTTCCAGCGCATCGGTACGCGCCAGGTGATAGGCCCCGGGGCGCCCTTCCCAATTCACGATCGCGGCATAGAGCGCGTCCATGTGCTCGCGCAGACGTTCCTCGCCGGTGATGGCGCCGCCTTCCTTGGTCGCGACGATCTGTCGGCGCACGTCCTCGATGCGATTGACCAAGGTCGCGAGCTTGACCTTGGTCCGGTCGCCATCGGGCAGCGCGGCTGCTTTCGCCTTCGCCTGTTCGCGCAGCCCGACGATGCGATCGGACAGGTCGGCCATGCGCTCGAACAGGCCGTGCACGCGCATCGCAGCATCGAATTGCGCCTTGCGCTCGTCGAGCGTGTAGGTTGCGCGCGGGTCCATGCCGATCTCGAGTGGCGCTTCATGGACCTGACCGTTCTTGGTCAGTCGCACCGTGTAGCGGCCGGGCAATACACGCGGCCCGTAGGTCGCGGCGCCGGCCAGCGTCGCGCCCTGCGGCGTGCGGGGCGGCTTGACCGTCATCGCCCACTCGACGCGGTTGATGCCGCGGCGTTTTGACGCCGGCAAGGTGTCGACGACCTTGCCGGCAGCGTCGAGGATCTCGAGCGTGAGCTTGCCGAACAGGTGCCGCGTCTTCTGGTGATAGGTGATGACGGCACCGCCCGGCGCATTGGCGCCGACGAAGACTGCATCGCCACGCGACCAGCCGCCATAGCCCTGCAGCCGCTGCTGCTGCGGTCGGTCCGGCAGCAAGGTCAGCTCGGCATCGAGCGCAGCCGCATCGAGATGACGCAGGGGCGTGATGTCGTCGATGATCCAGAGGCCGCGGCCATGGGTGGCGAGCACGAGATCATGGTCGCGCGGCTGGATCGCGAGATCGCGGACCGCGACCGACGGGAACTTGCCGCCCTTGAACGCGGCCCAGTGTGCGCCGCCATCGATCGAGACCCACAGACCGAATTCGGTGCCGAGGAAGAGCAGGTCGCGATCGACCACGTCTTCCTTGATCACGTGTGCATAGCCGCGCACGCCTTGGGCCTTGTCGGCGATGCGGGTCCAGCTGCGCCCGAAATCGCGGGTCACGTAGACATGCGGGTCCATGTCGCCAAAGGTGTGGCGGTCAAACGCCGCGTAGGCGGTGGCGGCATCGAAGCGGCTGGCTTCGACCCAACTCACCCACGAGGCCTTCGGCAGGCCGCGGATATTGCCGACCGTGTTGTTCCAGGTCTTGCCGCCGTCGCGAGTGAGCTGCACGTTGCCGTCGTCGGTGCCGACCCAGATCACGCCGCCATCCTGGGGCGAGGCGCTGATCGAGTAGATCGTCGTGTGCATCTCGGCAGCCGAGTTGTCGACGGTGATACCGCCGGACTTCTCCTGCTGCTGCTTGGCCGGATCGTTGCTGGTCAGGTCCGGCGAGATGCGTTCCCAGCTCTGGCCCTGGTCGCGCGAGCGGTGCAGGAATTGCGAGCCGAGGTAAATGGTGCCGCGCTCGGTCGGGCTCAGGTGGATCGGCGCATTCCAGTTGAAGCGCAGCTTTTCCTTGTAGTTCGCTTTCGGCTGGATGTCTCGCTGCTGCAGGGTGTGGCGGTTCGCACGGACGATGCTGCCGCCCTGCGATTCGAAGTAGACGTAGTCCTTCGGTGCAATCGGATCGGGGAACATCCAGAAGCCGTCGCCGCCAGCGAACGGTTCCCATTGCGCATTGGTGATGCCGCCGGGATAACTCGACGGCGCGATCCAGCTGGTGTTGTCCTGCAGACCGCCATAGACCTCATACGGATCCTGGTCGTCCACGGCGACGTGATAGAACTGCGAGATCGGCAGGTTCTCGTTCTTGTGCCAGAGCGAGCCGCCGTTGGTGCTGGTCCACAGGCCGCCGTCGTCGCCGCCGACCAGATGCTTCGGACGGGCCGGGTCGATCCACAGGTCATGCCAGTCGCCATGCGCGCCGCCACCGGCGCCGGAAAAACTCTTGCCGCCGTCTTCCGACGCGATCAGGCCGAGGTTGGTCTTGAACACGCGGTCCGGATTGGTCGGGTCGACGATCAGGTTCGAGAAATAGAACGGCCGCCACACCATCATCTGGCTGCGATCGCGTTCTTCCCAGGTGGCGCCCCCGTCGTTCGATCGGAACAGTGCGCTGCGCGTGCCTTCGACCACTGCGTAAACGATCTTCGGATCGCTCGGCGCGATCGCGATGCCGATGCGACCATAGGGTTTCGCCGGGAAACCCGGGTTCGCGGCCGGCGTGTACTCGGTCCAGTGCGCGCCGCCGTCCTGGCTGCGGAACAGGCCACTGCCGCTGGCCGCGGTCTCGCTCCCGCCACCGGACCGGAAGGTCCAGCCCTGACGGCGGAAGTCCCACATCGCGGCGAGCACGCCGTCCGGATTCTGCGGATCGAGTTCGAGATCGGAACAACCGGTCGAGCGATTCGGACCGGCCAGCACCTTGGTCCAGGTCCGGCCGGCATCACGGGTCTTGAACAGGCCGCGCTCGTCGGAATCGCTCCAGAGCTTGCCGGGTGCGCAGACCCAGGCGATGTTGCCGTCCTTCGGATGCACGACGATCTTGGCGATGCGCTCGCTCTCGGGCAGGCCGAGGTGCGACCAGGTCTCGCCCCCGTCCGTGGAGCGATAGACCCCGTTGCCGACCGAGACCGAATTGCGCGTCCAGCTCTCGCCGGTGCCGACCCAGACGTTTTTCGGATTTGAGGGATCGAGCGCGATCGCGCCGATCGATTGCACCGGCTGGTCGTCGAACTTCGGCGCGAAGGTGGTGCCGCCATCCAGCGACTTCCAGACGCCGCCGCTCGCCGCGCCGACGTAAATCACCGTCTTGCCGTCCTCGTTGTAGGCGGCGATCGCGCTGACGCGCCCGCTCATTGCCGACGAGCCGATGTTGCGAATGCCGAGACCGGAAATGGTCGCGTGATCGAATGCGGCGGCCTCGGAGGCAGTCGTGATCGCCATGGCCGCGAACACGATCGGGCCGACCGCGCGCTGGATCGATCGGGATGCGGGCGTCATGGCGTCGCTCCTTGCGGGAATGCGAACAGGGTATCGGCGAGTTCCGCATTGGCCTCGACGCGGGCATAAGTGACGGTGGATTTCTGGGCCGAGCCCTTGGCACCGGTCGCCACCGAGAACGGCAGGTAGACGCCGTTCACGCGCTCGTAGTCGCCGAGGTCGGTTTCGCCTTCGAAGGCGCTGCCGCGATACCAGCTCTTGCTGACGATGCGGATCTCGAGGAAGAAGTCCGGGTCGAAGTAGTACACGGCTTCGTTGCCGGTGGCATAGGTGATGCGCAGCTTGTGCGCCTCGGTGCCGTCGATGTCTTCGGTGCCGAGGTACTCGACCTTGTGTCCCTTCGCCGCGTAATCGACCAGCGGCCCTTCGATGTCGGCCTCGACACTCAGGTCCTTGATGTCGTCGGCGGACAACTTCTGCGGGTCCTTGCGACCGCCGAACGGCGAGATCGACCAGGCGTCATGGCCATCGAATGCGCGCACCTGGGTCATGCCCTGGATCGAGAATTCGCTGCGCACCTTGCCGGGTCGCTTGTATTCCGAAATGTCCGCTTCGAAGCCGCCGGCCTGCAGCCGGCCGCTCAGCGTGAGCGCATGGATCGCGCGGATCGCATCGCGCCCGCCGCGGGCCTCGATGTTCTTCGCGATCAACTCGTCGGCCGTCATCGCCGACGCCCACCACGGCAGGACCAGCAACAGTCCGCCCAGACTCGACCACTTGCGCATATGCCTCTCCCATCACCGAGACGCCGAGACTAGGCGCCCGCTCGGCGCGCGACAACGCCGGAAGTCATGCCTGTGACGAAACGTGGTGCGAGCGAGTCGTGTTATCCGCCGCGCGCCGCCATCTTGCGTGCGAACTTCATCAATTCGCGGAAGTAGAACTCCGGGAGCCAGCGCTTGAGGCGCCAGCGCGTACGCTCCGGTCCGGTCGGGATGATCATGAAGTCGCCGCGTTGCTGGGCCTTGAACACGTAATCGGCGATGTCGTCGGCCGACTCCTTCGCGTTGTCCATGAGTTTCGCGGCGACGCCGGCGAACTGCGCGTTCGGACCACGCGCCGTTTCCAGCAGGTTGGTCTTGAAGAAACTCGGGCAGATCACCGAGACCCTCACGCCGAAGGGTTCCATCTCCGCGCGCAAGGCCTCGGACAACGCGATCACGCCGGCCTTGGCGACGCCGTAGCTGGCGATCCCGGGTGCGCCCGCGATCCCGGCAAACGACGCGGTGCTGAGCACGTGGCCGCGGCGCTGCTTCTGGAACATCGGTGCGAACGCCTTCATGCCTCGGACCACGCCGAACAGGTCGATGTTGGTGACCCAGCGCCAGTCGTCGAGCGAACTGTCGGCGATCGAACCGGCGCTGGCGACGCCGGCGTTGTTGATCAGCACGTCGAAACCATCCCAGTGTGCCCGCACTGCGTCCCGCATGGCCTCGACCGAGGCATCGTCACCGACGTCGACGCGCACCGCGACGTGCGACCCGCCGTGGGCGGCCAGTTCCGCCACCACCGTCTCGGCCCGCTCGGGCAGCAGCTCGGCGACGGCAATGTCGTAGCCGGCGCGCGCATAGCGATGCGCCAGTGCTCGGCCAAGGCCACTGCCGGCGCCGGTGATCAAGGCTCGGGGTCGGGACATCGCGGTGCTCCGTGGCTAAAACACCGAGCCTAGCAGCGCCGACCATACGCTTTCGGCGCATCCCCCGGGCGCGCCTACAATCGAGGTCTCCATCGCCCGCGAGCCCGCCATGACCGATCCCCTGTTCGACCTCACCGGCAAGACCGCCCTGATCACCGGCGCCAGTCGCGGCATCGGCGAGGCCAGCGCCCACCTGTTCGCACGTCACGGCGCGCACGTCATCGTGTCGAGCCGCAAGCTCGATGCCTGCGAGGAGGTCGTCGCGGCGATCCGCAAGGCCGGCGGCGTGGCCAGCGCGATCGAGGCGCACATCGGCGATGTCGCCTCGATGGACCGGCTGTTCCAGAAGGTCCAGGACCGCGGCTTCGGCCTCGATGTCCTGGTCAACAACGCCGCCGCGAATCCCTACTTCGGGCCGATGATCGACATGGGCCTCGACGCCTTCGAGAAGACCGCATCGGTGAATCTGCGCGGCTATTTCTACTGCTCGCAGCAGGGCGCCAAGCTGATGCGCGAGCGCGGCGGCGGTTGCATCATCAACGTCGCCTCGGTGAACGCGCGCCGGGCCGCGGCCGGTCAGGGCGTGTATTCGGCGACCAAGGCCGCGATCGTGTCGCTGACCGAAGGATTCGCGAAGGAACTGGCGCCGCTGAAGATCCGCGTCAACGCGGTGTTGCCGGGACTCACCGACACCAAGTTCGCGTCGGCGCTGACCCAGAACGCGCAGATCATGAACCTGCTGCTGCGCCAGATCCCGCTCGGTCGCGCCGCCGAACCGGCCGAAATCGCACCGATGCTGCTGTTCCTGGCCTCGCCCGCAGCGAGCTACATCACCGGGGCCAGTTTCCCGGTCGATGGGGGATATCTGGCCTAGGCGCGTCGAGACGCGCTGACTGGACGGGCTTGCGCAACCGCTGCAAGCATGTCCGCCGCCGCCACAGCGACTGCAGATGCCCGGAACCGATGACTCGCCCATCGCTGCGCTTGATCCCACGCCGTCGCGATTGCGCGTCAGTGCCGGCTTCGTGGTCGGCTTGAGCGTATCGCTGGTCCTGCATGGGGTGCTGCTCGGTCTGTTGCTGATGCGTCAGGGTGCGGCCGGCACGCAGTCGAACGCCCCGGCGTCGCCGCTGCTGATCGATTGGCAGGCGGCAGTGCCGCAGCGTCCCGTGCCGGCACCCCCACGGACGGCCCCGGCAAGAACGCCGACGCCGACGATGCGCGAATCGGCCAGTGCTGCACCGCGCAGTCTCGTCGCGGCACCGGCGCCCCATCGGGATGCGGCGGACGAGCGTTCTGCCGTGAATACCCTGCCGATGCCTCCGACGACGGTCGAGACGGGTGCGCGCGATGACGCGACCACCGCCGCGCCGCCGCAGCCGGCGTCCGCCGTGTCGGGCGACGACCCCTATCTGTGGGACGTGCTGGCCCACTTGCGTCGCTTCCAGCACTACCCGGAGCGCGCCCGTCAGCAGGGCGTCGAGGGCACGGTGTGGTTGCGCGCACGCGTGTCGCGGCAGGGCGAGGTCCTGCGCTCGGAAATCGAGCGCAGTTCCGGTCACGCCCAGCTCGATGCCGCGGCGACACGGCTGATCGCGCAGGCATCGCCGCTGCCTCCACCGCCTGCCGGCGCGTTCGCAATCACCGACCTCAGCTTGCCGGTGGAATACCGGTTGCGTCGCGAATGAGCGCCTGGACTGCGGTATTCGCCGCCCACGCGACCGAACTTCGCGCGGTGCTGGCGCGCGTGCTGGGCGATGTCGCCTTGGCCGAAGACTGTGTCCAGGACACCGCGATGCGCCTGCTCGACGCACCTTTCGCCGGCGTCCGTGATCCCAAGGCCTTCCTGTTCCAGGTCGGCTACAACCTCGCCCGCGACGCCTTGCGCCGGCGCAACGTGCGCGGTCCGGCGATCGAGGATGCCGAAGCGGTGATCGACGCGACGACCTCGGACGAGGCCGGGCCGGAGACGCATCTGCTGGTGCGCGAACAACTCGCGACCGTGAGTCGGGCGCTGGCGCAGCTGCCCGAGCAACGCCGCCGCGTCTTGTGGCTGGTGCGGGTCGAAGGACTGAGCCTCAAGGAAACGGCGGCGGCGCTCGGCATCACCGCGAAGACGGTCGAGAACCACATGACCCAGGCCTTGCGACAGCTGACGGCGCTGCTGCCGGGAGGCAGCCGATGATGGTCCGACCGATCGCCGGCGTCGACTCTGGGGGAGACGTGCCGTGCGCGCGTCTGTTGTGCATGAGGAGTGACCAGTGAACGAACTGCTGCACGAACAGGCGGTGCAATGGCTGATCGAGGTGCGCGACGCACCCGCAGATGCGGCCGTGCAGCGGGCGTTCGATGCCTGGCTGGCGCTCGACGAAACCCATCGCTTGGCCTACCTCGACGCCTTGATCACATTCAATGCCGCCGCCGAACCGAGCGAACCCGTGGCGGTGGCCGTGTCGCCCGGGTTCGTGCGTCGGCATCCGGTCTGGCTGGGCGCAGGTTTCGCCGCAGTCGCCGTGTTCGCGCTGCTGTTCGGTCCGCGCTGGTCGGAGCAGCTGCGCGCCGACGCCGCCAGCGCGCCGGGCGTCGCGCGTGAACTCGTGCTCGACGACGGCACGCAATTGCGGCTGGCGCCGGATTCGCTGGTGGCGATCGATTTCGATGCGACCGGGCGCAAGATCGAATTGCTGCGCGGTGCCGTGATCGTGGACGTGGCCGCCGATCCACGTCCGCTGACGCTGCGGCATCGCGATGCGAGCGTGCGCGACATCGGCACCCGCTTCGAAGTCCAGACGGCGCCCGACGTGCTGCGCGTCAGCGTTGCCAGCGGCTTGGTCGAGGTGACGCGGGCGGGTCACGCGGCATTGCAGGTCGCGGCGGGCGAGCAGGTCGAGTGGCGCGGTGCGGCGATCGCGCAGCGCGCCTGGCAGGAACGTCGCGACGTGGCCGGCCTGCTGGTGCTGGATCACGCACCGGCCGCATTGGCATTGTCGCAATGGGCGGCCTTCGAGGGTCGGCGCGTGCAATGGATCGGTGCCGCGCCGGGCCATGCCGGACTCGATGCCGCGCTGCCGATGCGCACGCCCGAGGAACGACAGGCGGCACTGGCGACCTTGGCGCGCGAATTCGCTGTCGACGTGCTGTTCGACGGGCCCGGTATCGTGATTCTGCGCGCGTTGCCTTAACCCGCTAGGGTGCGTGCTGCATTCCTTGCGGAAGGACGCCGATCGATGCAGGCAAGAGGTTGGGGAGCGAGTTTGCTCGGGTTGCTGGCCGTCGCGCCGACACAGGCCTGCGTGCCGACGCGTCCGCTCGCCGAGCCCTTGCCGGTGTCGGACTTGCTGGGGGCCACGCGGGCGCTTGCCGCGGCGAGTGGTTGCCGCATCCTGCTGGCGCCAGGTCTGGCGGCGCAACGCACGACCACGGTGATCCCGGCCGACATGACGGTCGCCGATGCGCTCGATCGGCTCTCGGCGCAACTGGACCTCAACTGGATGCAACAGGCCGGTGACATCACCGTTGTCGCGGCGGTGGATGCCGATGCCGCGAATCAGCGCGCCGCGGCACTCACCATCGAAGCGGCGACCGATCCGGCGGCGTTGCCGTCGCCGGTCGAACAGTCGCGCACGCCCGGTGAGCGAAGCCCCGCCGTTGCACGCACCACGCTCGGCGATGCGCGTTTCGATGACGACGCCTTGCATGACTACACGACCGCAGTGGCACGTGCGCCCGGCGTCTACGGCATGGCTTCCAGCGACGTCATCCGTGGTGTCGGCGCATCACGCTTGTCGCCCAGTCAGCGCGCCAGTCTGCTGACCATCGACGGCATTCCGCTGCCGGCCGAAGCCTGGCTGTTCAATCGTCCCGGCCTCGGTCTGGTGCGCTCACTCGACATCACCCGCAGCGGCACCGGGCTGGCCAGCGCTTACGGCGCCGGCGCCGGCGACTTGGCGATGGCGACACGCGCGCCGGCTGCCGATACCCAAGTCGGCCTCGGTCTGTCCTATGCGCCCGCCTTGGCCCCGCAACTCAGTGCCACCGCGACCGGTGCCGCGGGTATTCCGGGGCTGCGCACGGCGCTTGGATTCAGCCGCCAGATCGGTGACGAATCGATCGATGGCGAGGCCCAGCCGGACGTGTTCCGGCAACATCAGTACGCCGCACGACTGGCTTGGCAAAGTCCCGAGCGTGCGCATCTGCTGCAAGCCAGCGCCCTCGATTTCCAGCGGGCCGATCTCGGCGGCGCCGAAACGCCTTGCGGTGGTGGACAACCGCATTGCGTGATCGGCGCCGAGATCGCGTTGCGCGGTGCGGCGGCGAGTTGGCAATGGCAGGCGGGCGAGCATTGGCGCGCAGTCGCGCTGGCGGGCAGCTCCGATACGCGGGCCGCGGTCACGCGTTACGATCTCGGCGTGCTCAGTCCGGCGCAACCGGCCTACATCCACATGCACCACGCCGAGGCCCGCGTCGAGCTTGCGCCCGGACCGCGCGCCACGTTCAGCGTCGGGCTGATGCAGGCGCGCCGCGACTACCGCATTCATGGCCAGCGCCGCTTCGTCATCAATGGCGCCAGTGCCAGCACGCTGGGCATGGTGCCGGCTGGCCCGGGCGCCGGCAGTCTGAGCTATGCGAACTCGGAAACGGCGCGCACCGACCTGCCGCAGGCCCATGTCGAGTGGCAGTACGACGATGGCGAGCACTGGGACGGACACGTCGGCTTGCGCAGCGTCGACACCGATTCGGCCTCGCGCATCGACGTGCGCGATATCGTCGCCAGCAACTGCGCGATCGCACCCGGACGCCATCCCGGTCTGGCGACTTGCGCGCAAGCCCTGGAGGCACTGGTCAGTGCACGCAACGACCGCATCCGCCACGGCGACACGCTGTGGTTGCCGAGTGCCGCCCTGCGTTGGCGAGACCGCGACGGCCAGTGGCTGGCCTTGCAATGGCGCGACGGCTTTCTCGGTTCGGACGTGAATTCGCTGGCGCTCAGCCCGGATTCGGCCCTGGAACGGCTGCGCAGCAGCGAGATCGCGTGGCTGCGACCGCTCGGCGCATCGCTCCAACTCGAAGTGCGCCTCTACCACCACGACTGGCGCGATCGCGTCGCGAACCTCACCGGCAGCGTCGACGACGCCCTGCGCTTCGACAGCGAGATTCTCGGCAGCGAACTGCAATTGAACGCCCAGCCGCACGCGCGCGGCGAATGGTGGCTGCAGGCCGGCTGGATGCACACGCATTCGAACCTCGCGCCATTGCCGCGCGACGACGCGGCGGTGCGCGGCGCACCCGCCTGGACCCTGGGTGTCGGCGGGCGCTGGCGCTATGCCAATGGCCTCTACGTCGGCGCTCATTTCAGCCATGCCGCATCGACCTGGATCGTCAACGACAATGCCTCGCTCGAACGCCTGGATGCCCGCGATCTGCTCGACCTGCGCGTCGGCTTCCGGCGCGGGCGCGTCGACCTGTCGGCCTGGGGCACCAATCTGCTCGACGATCGCTATGTCGCCGACAGTTATGGCCGCAGCATTGAGCTCACGCCCTATCACGCCTATGACCGCATCGTCGGCATCGATGCGCGCATCGACTTCTGAACCTTAGAACAATTCGCCCTGCGGCGAGGCCAGCCGCGGCGCGCGGAATTGCGAGGTGTCGAGCGCGACCTCTTCGTTGCGACCGATGTAACCGAGTCGCTGAACCGCGACGCGGAAGCGGCGCCGGATCAGCTCCGCGAACACGCCTTCGCCGCGCATCCGGGTCTTGAAGTCGGCGACATAGTCGCGGCCGCCGCGCATTTGCTGCACCAGGCTCATCACGTGCGCGGCCCGGTCCGGGTAATGCACCGCCAGCCACTCCCGGAACAGGTCCTTCAACTCGTGCGGCAGGCGCACGATGGTGTAACTCGCGCTGCGCGCGCCGGCCTCGCGTGCCGCTTCCAGCACCGCTTCAAGATCGCGGTCGTTGATCATCGGAATGATCGGTGCGACGAACACGCCGACCGGGATGCCGGCTTCGTGCAGGCGCCGAATCGCCGCGATGCGCCGGTGCGGCGCGCTCGCCCGCGGTTCCATCTTCGATGACAGCATGTTGTCCATCGAGGTGACCGACAGGAACACGTGGACGAGCTGTTTCTCCGCCATCGGCGCGAGCAGATCCAGATCGCGCTCGACCATCGCGTTCTTGGTGATGATGGTCAGCGGATGCGCACACTCGGACAGCACCTCGATGATGCCGCGCGTGAGTCGCTGCTCGCGCTCGATCGGCTGGTACGGATCGGTGTTCGCGCCGAGGTTGATCGTCGAACAGACATAGCCCGGTCGCGCGAGCTCGATGCGCAGTTGCTCGGCGGCATTGGTCTTCGCGGTCAGCCTTGTCTCGAAGTCGAGCCCGGCGGAAAGATTCAGGTAGCTGTGCGTCGGTCGCGCATAGCAATAAAAACACCCGTGCTCGCAGCCCCGGAACATGTTGATCGACTGCGTGAACGGGATGTCCGGCGAGTCGTTGCGGCTGATGATGCTGCGTGCGCGCTCGTGGGTCACGGTGGTCGCGGGCCGGGTGGTCGCGCCCAGATCGGCTTCGGGAAACCAGCCGTCGTCTTCGCGTTCGACCCGCGTGGCCTCGAACCGTCCCTCGCGATTCGTCGCCGCCCCGCGACCCTTGATGCGCGCCAGCGCCGGCTTGATCGGGTCATCGCTCATCGCGACTCCGTGCAGCCCTCGATGGCGTCCGCACGCAACAGGACCCAGTCGCGGCGATTGCTCGAACCGAGCGCGATGCGCCGCGTTGCGTCGACGCAGTCGGGCAGGCTCGTGGCTTCGGCGAACAACGCACGTTGCGCCGGTGCGACGCGCAGCCACGCGCTCGCCGCGGCAAACTGTTCCGTGGCGGGGCGCTTGAAACCGAACTCGGCCACCGGACCGATGGCCTGCAGCAGGTTCTGCTCGCGCCAGCCGACCAATCCGAGCGTGACTTCGGGCCCGGCGACATCGCGGGCATGCTGCATGATCGCGCGACCGGAACTGTGTGCGTCCAGCAGCGGATAGGCGACCGTGCCGATTCCGATCCACAGCGCCGTCATCAGCGCAAAGCAGGCGCGCAGTGCGTGGCGCGTGCGCCCGATGGCGGTGGCCGCGACTCCCACGGCGCCGACGCTCGCCAACATCCACCACAGCGCATCGCTCGCGCCGGTCAGGCCGCGTGCCGCTTCCTGCTTCGCTTCGAAGGCCGGTTCGCCGAGCGCGGCCATCAGGCCGCCGATCAGCAAGGGCAGGGACAGTGCCAGAACGAAGCCGAACACGAGGCCTCGGAAACCCTTGCGGCGGTTCGCGAAGACGAGGCCGGGCGCGAGCGCGACGCAGAGCATCGGCAGGATCGGCAGGATGTACATGTCGCGCTTGCCCGGCGACAGCGAAAAGAACAGCAGCACCAGGGTCGACCACGCCAGCGGGATGAACACGCGCGCATCGCGCCGAGCACGCAGTTGTCGCCATGCAAACGCCAGCGCCCATGGCCAGGCGAGCACGAACGGCAGCCAGGTCGTCAGCATCACTTCGCCTAAATACCACCACGGCTGGAAATGATGGTCGGGATTCGCATAGCGGCGCGCGGTCTGGCCGAGCAGGATCTCGCGGACGTAGGCGGACAGCTCGGGGTCGTCGCGCGTCACCGTCGTGATCAACAAGGGACCGAGCCAGAGCGATGCGGCGGCGAGGAAGGCGAGCAGGCCCCAGATCCAGTCGAACGATCGCGGGGCGGAGCCCGCTCCCACGGGCGGCATGTACCAATGCTGAGGGAGATTCTTTTGTGGGAGCGGGCTCCGTCCCGCGATCCTTTTCGCCACCGCAATCACCGGCAACATCAGCAGGGCCAGTGCACCGACGCCCTTGCTGATCGTGCCGATCGCGGCCATGAACCAGCCGGCGGCATGGGTAGCACGCGATGGCGCAAGCAGCGCATGGGTCATGAATGCGTGCGTTGCCGCGGTCATCGCGAAGACCAGGAACGGATCGATTTGCGCGCGCTTGGCCTGATAGGTGAACTGGAACGCGAACAGCAGCATCAGCGCTGCCAGACGTGCCGCGCGGCGACCCCACAACTTCAGCGCGAGATCGAAAGTGAGAGCGATCGTGCCGAGACTCGCCAGCAGCGAGGGCAGCAGGAACGCGCTGCGCCATTCGCCGGTGAGCGCATGCGCCGACGCGAGCAGCCACATGAACAGCGGCGGCTTGTCGGGATAGATCTCGGCGCCGCGGTGCGGCACGAGATACTGGCCGCTGTCGACCATCTGCTTCGCGACCAGCACGAAGCGCGGTTCGTCCGCCGGCCACGGGTCGCGCAGGCCGATGCCGATGCCGAGCACCAGCAAGGCCAGGGCCAGCACGAACCAGAAATCGCGGCTGCGCAAGGTCATGCCGGCGCGCGCGTGATCGGCAGGATCAGCACGAAGCGCGCGCCTCCCGCTTCGGCATTCTCGGCACGAATCTGGCCGCCGTGTTCTTCGGCGATCTTCTGCACCATCGCCAGGCCGAGCCCGCCGCCCTTGGGCTTGGTGCTCATGTACGGTTCGAACCAGCGGCCGTCGAACTGCGCCGGCAGGCCCGGACCGTGGTCGCGCAACACCAGTTCGAGTTGATCGCCTTGCTGCGACAATTGCGCTTCCACGGCAACGCCCTGTCCACCTGCCTCGACCGCGTTGGTCAGCAGGTTCACCAGCAATTGCCGCAGGCGCTCGCGGTCGCCACGCAGCGACGGCAAGGGTGATGCGATGGCACGGGAGATGCGGCATTGGCCGCTGGACTCGTACAGATCGAGCACTTCGTCGAACAAGGCGTCGAGCGCCAATGGCCGCAGGTCGATCCGTGCCGGCTTGGCATAGTCGCCGAACGCATTGACCAGGCCCTTCAGGGCCTCCACTTGCGCGACGATGGTCTGGGTGGCGCGGTCGAGCACTTGTGCGTCGGCCGGATCGAGCTTGCCCTTGAAGCGATGCTGCATGCGCTCGGCCGCAAGCTGGATCGGCGTCAGCGGATTCTTGATCTCGTGGGCGAGTCGACGCGCGACCTCGCTCCAGGCCGCTTCGCGCTGCGCCTGTGCGATGACGGTCATGTCATCGATGATGACGACGTAACGCGACGCATCACCGGACAGCTGTACGGCACGCATCAGCAATGCGCGTGGCGGATCGCCCGGCAGCACGAGTTCATCGCGCCATTCGCTGCGTGCATCGAGGCCGTGGCCGCGAATGGTCGATAGCACCTGCATTGCTGCGGTCGATGCCTCAGCCGCGCGATCGAGTGGCTGATCGATCAGTGCAGCCAGTGGACAGTCCAGCAGCTGGGCTGCGGCTGCATTCGCGGTCAGGACACGCTCGCGATCGACGCTGACCACGCCGGCGGACAGCCGCGACAGCACCGTCGCGAGATGCGCACGCGCCTGTTCGGTCTCGCCGCGACTGGCCTGTTCGCGTGCAGCGAGTTCGGCGAGGTCGCGGCTCATGCGATTGAACGCGGCCGTGAGTGCGCCAAGCTCGTCCTGCGACTGCACCTCGATCTGCGCACCGAAGCGGCCTTCACCGATTTCCGCCGTGGCGGCGGCCATGCGAGCGATCGGCAAGGTCAGGCGGCGCGTGGCGGCCAGGGCCGCAAGCAGGGTGGCGAGCAGGGCGAGCAGGGTGACGAAGCCGAGGATCAGGACGAAGCTGGTCTTCAAGGCGCCGCGCTGGAAGCGCAGCTGGGCGTAGTCGATGCTGCTGCGTTCGAGCAGGGCGAGTTGCGGCGCCAGCTCCGGCGGCAGCGGCTGGATCCACTGCAGCAAGTGATCGCGGCCGAGTGCGTCGGTGGCAGTGGTCAGCGCCCGCACGACCAGGGTGTCGCCGATGGTCAGCGTCTGCGCGACACGGCCGGACTCGCCGACTTGCAGGCGCAGGGCTTCATCGGGCGCCGGCGGCTGCGTGATCGCGGTGGTGCTGTAGGCCAGCGCTTCGAGGTTGCCGTTGCTGTCGTAGCTGGCGAGGTGCGCCACCAGCGTGTTGTCGGCTTCCAGCGTCAGGTCGAGCTGCGCTTGCAGGTCGGCGAGGGGATCGCTGGTGATGCGCGTCGACAAGGCCTCGACGTCGGCCAGCGTGTTGCGTTGTTCGCGCGCCAGCACTTGCTCGCCGAGCGCGCGCGCGGCTTCGTGCGCAGCCTCCAGATCGACGCGGAACCAGGAGTCGATGCCGGCATCGAGAAAACGCATCGCGAATGCAGCGACCAGCAGGGCGGCCGGCACCGCGATCAGGCCCAGCAGGGCAGCCAGACGCGCATTCAGGCGTGCGCCGGGTCGTCCTTCGGCGCGTTCGCGCCACAAGCGCAGCAGTTCGCGCGCGATGCTCGCGAGCAGGACCAGGACGGCCACCGCCGCAATGCCGAACAGCCAGCCATAGGCGGCGCCAAGCCGGCTTTCGGCGCTTTCGGCATCGGCGGCGAGCCAGAGTGCAGCGACCAGCAGCACCAGTGCCGCAATCGTCGGCAACGACCAGAGCCAGCGACCCCGCATCAGCGACCCCAGTCCCGCGACGGGGTCGCGAGCTGCCATTCGCGATCGATCAGGGCCGGCAGGCGCAACGGCGCCGGCAGGGCACTGCTTACCAGGGCGACGCGCACCGATCCGCTGCTCGCGCTGAAACCGGTGATGACGATGCGGTCCAGCGCCGCGATCAGCCGCGCCCGGCTCGCGAACACGCGTGGCGCCGCATCGTTCGGCAGTCGCAGTTCGTATTGCCGAGGCAAAGGTCGATAACGCAGATCGACGAATGCGTCGGCCGCGCCGTCGATCTGCACCGCCAGGCGCAGCGGGATACCGTGATCGAGCGCCTGCAGCTGGTTGTCGGTGAAGCGCAGGTCGAGATCGAGTACAAGCCCGTCGCCCTCGCGCGCCGCACTGCGGATCGTCGATCCCTGCGGGTCGTGGCAGGCCGCGAGCAGCAGGCTAAGCGCGAGCGGCCAGTACCGCGTAATAGAAACCGTCGAAGCCGTCGTCGCCCGCGAGGTTCTGGCGACCGTGCGCCTGGGCGCGGCCGAACCAGGACGGGACGACGGCGAGCGCTTGGGCGTCGCGACGACGTTCCAGAAAGGCTGCGACTTGGCCGTCGTTTTCATCCGCGAGCACCGAACAGGTCGCATAGACTAGCCGTCCGCCCGGGGCCAGCAAAGGCCAGAGCGCATCGAGCAGCTCGGCCTGCGTCTTCCGCAAGGCAGCGATGTCGGAATCACGGCGCAACAGGCGGATATCGGGATGGCGGCGAATCACGCCGGTGCCCGAACAGGGCGCGTCGAGCAGGATGCGATCGAAACGGCGACGACTGATCGCGGTGTGCTGGCGCAGGTCGGCGGCGAACAATTCGGCCTCGATCTGCAGGCGCGCCAAGCCCGAACGAGTGCGCTCGATGCGTGCCGCATCGATGTCGACGCCGACCAGGCTGGCCAAGTCGGATTCACGCTCGGCCATGTGCGCCAGCTTGCCGCCCGGCGCGCAACAGGCATCGAGCACATGCTGGCCGGGTTTGAGATCCAGCAACTCGACCGCGAGTTGCGCAGCGCCGTCCTGCACCGAGAACTCGCCCCCGGCAAACCCGTGCAATTGGGTGACGTCGAGGCCGTGGTCGACGCGCAAGGCGTCCGGCAAGTGTGGGTGCGCGGCCGCCTCGATGCCATGGGCAGCAAGCAGGGACAGCAGTTCGTCGCGCTGGCGCCGGCGTCGATTCACGCGCAGCCAGGTCGGCGCCGCTGCATTGTTCGAAGTGAAGAGCGAGCGGGCGGCCGCGCCCCAATCGTGCTCGAAGCGGCGAATCATCCACGCCGGATGGTTGTGCGCGATCTCGGGCGAATTCGGCAGTGCCGCGACCAAGGCCTCGCGCTCGCGCTGGAAGCGGCGCAGCACCGCGTTGACGAGGCCGGCGAGATTGGTTTCACCGAGTGCGCGCGCCGCAGTCACGCTGGCATCGACCACTGCATACGCGGCGTCGATGCCAAGCTCGAGTTGCGCGAGTCCGTTGATCAACAGCGCCTCGACCGCGTCGTGCCGTTTCGGCAGCGGCTTCGCAAGCAAGGCGCGCAGCAGCGCCTCGTAGCGAAAGATGCCGCGCAGGCTGGCATAGAGGATCGCGCGCAGCTGGGCGCGGTCGCGGGCATCGTCGATGTGGGTGTCGGCCTCGGCCAGCAGGTCGGTCAACGAAGCGCCGCCACGACGCAGATGGGCCAGCGTCTGCGCGGCCACGGCGCGAATCGGCAGGATCGGCTTCATGCGCGGCGCAGATCGCTGCGCGCGTTCAAGTATTCGTGCGCGGCGACTGGCCGGCCGCCGTCGCGCTGCACGCGCGTGAGGCGCAACACGCCATCGCCGGTCGCGACATCGATGCCGGCGCGCTCTGCGCGTGCACGATCTCGCCGGGCACATGATGGGTGTTCACCGGCAATGCTTCGGCCGCATGCACCCGCAAGCGTTCGCCGCCGAGCGTCAATTCCGCGACTGGCCAGGGCGTGAATGCACGGACCCGGCGTTCGAGTTCGACGGCCGGCCGTTCGAGATCCAGCACGGCCTCGCGCTTGTCGAGCTTGTGGGCGTATTCGACGCCCTGTTCCGCCTGCGCCGTCGGAACCGGCAGCGTGCCGTTCGCGAGCCGAGCAAGGCCGTCGCCCACCAGTTCGGCGCCCAGCGCCGAGAGCTTGTCGTGCAAGCTGCCGCCGGTGTCGTCCGGCGCGATCGGCAATGCGCGGCGCAAATACACCGGTCCGGTGTCGAGACCTTTTTCCATGCGCATCAGGCAGACGCCGGTCTCGGCATCACCCGCGGCGATCGCGCGCTGGATCGGCGCGGCGCCACGCCAGCGCGGCAGCAGCGATGCATGCACGTTCCAGCAGCCGTGCACGGGCAAGTCGAGCACCTTCTGCGACAGGATCAATCCGTAGGCGACGACGATCATCAGGTCCGGGCGATAGGCTGCGAGACGCTGGCGGCTGTCGATCGACTTGAAGTTCTCCGGTTGTTCGACCGGCACGCCAGCGGCAAGCGCACGTTGCTTGACCGGACTCGCGCTGAGCGCGCGGCCACGCCCGGCGGGTCGGTCCGGTTGCGTGTAGACAGCGACCACGTCGTGGCCGCTGGCGAGCGCAGCCTCCAGGCAGGGCACGGCGAATTCCGGCGTGCCTGCGAAGACGATGCGCATCAGATCGAATGCTCGCGATCCGGCGCGTCGCGCTTGTCGCGCGCCTGCTTCGCGAGTTTCTTGCGCACCTGATCGCGTTTCAGCGGCGACAGGTAATCGACGAAGACCTTGCCGGCGAGGTGGTCCATCTCGTGCTGGATGCAGACCGCGAGCAGGCCGTCGGCCTCGATCGCATAGGCCTCACCCTTGCGGTTAAGTGCTTCGACCCGGACGTTGTTGGCGCGCGTCACGTCGGCGTAGATGCCGGGCACCGACAGGCAGCCTTCCTGGTAAACCTGTTCGCCGTCGCGTTGCGTGATCTTCGGATTGATCAGCACGATCGGTTGGTCCTTGCCCTCGGAGACATCGATCACGATCAGCTGCTTGTGGAAGTCGACCTGGGTAGCGGCCAGGCCGATGCCGGGCGCCGCGTACATGGTCTCGAACATGTCGTCGATCATCGTCTGCAATGCTGCATCGACGGTTTCGATCGGCGTCGCGACGGTGCGCAGACGCGCATCGGGGAATTCAAGGATGTTGAGCTTGCTCATGGGGATCTCCTGCGCCTACGGCATGGAGGCGGGAGTGCCTCGATCAAGCCCTGCGAAGGGGTGCATTTTATCGCGGATGGAATTGGGATACACTCGGGCCAGTCCTCGCCAAATCAGAGGCTTAGCCGCCATGCTTAAACGAACGCTTGCAGTATTGGCCGGAATTCTGTTCAGCGCATCCGTATTTGCGCTGGATGCGGATGACCTGCGACCCGACCATCCGGACTCCTACACGGTCGTCGAAGGCGACACGCTGTGGGAAATCGCCGGTCGTTTCCTCAACAATCCCTGGCAATGGCCGGAGATCTGGCAGGCCAACGACCAGATCAAGAATCCGCACCTGATTTATCCCGGTGACGTGATCAGCCTGGTGTATGTCGACGGCCGGCCGATGCTGACCTCGGGCCGCGTGCTCGGTCAGCGACCGCAGAACGAGAAGCTGTCGCCGCGCATGCGTGACATGGGCGGCAAGCGCGCCGTCGGCCCGATCCCGCTGGACGAGCTGGAAGCCTTCCTCGAACACACGCGTGTGCTCAGCGAAGCCGATGCCGATGCCCTGCCCTACGTGGTCGGCAACGAAGAGACCCGTCTGCGCACGACCGAGATGGGCCTGGTCTACGTGCGCGGACTCGATGCCCGCCCGGGTACCGAGGTCGACATCGTGCGTCCCAGCTTCGTCTATCGCGAGATCCAGAAAGGCGCACCCTGGCAGCACAAGCCGCGCGAAGTGACGTCGCAAGACTGGAACCCGAGCCAGGGCCTCACGCTGGGCAGTCTCTGGTCCGACCACATCGGTCGCTACTGGCGCGAACGCAACAGCGAGATCCTCGGCCATGAGGTCGTCCAGGTCGCGCGGGCGCGCGTGATTGCCGAAGGCGATCCGGCGACGCTGGAAATTCGCGACGGCGATCTCGAAGCGCGGGCCGGCGACCTGATCCTGCCAGTCGATGCCTCGCCGTACGATCCGTCGTACTCGCAACATGCCCCCGACTCGGTGCCGGACAACATGCGTGTCCTCGCGGTATCGGACGGCTACTCGGCGACCGGCCCGGACCGCGTGGTCGCGCTCTCGCGCGGCGCCCGCGACGGCGTCGAGAACGGCCAGGTGTTCGCGGTCATGAACCAGGGCGAGCGCGTGCGCGACACCGTCAAGCATCCGAGCGGCGACATCAGCGCCGCCTTCAGTCCGAAGAAGAAGTACGTCACCTTGCCGGAAGAATTCGCCGGCCACGTGATGATCTTCCGCACCTTCGAGAAGGTCAGCTACGGCCTGGTGATGGATGGCAAGCGGCCGATCTTCATCAACGACCTGGCGCGCGAACCGCAGTCGCTCTGAGCGACTCCGAGATGCAATGAATAAGGGCGCGACGCGAGTCGCGCCCTTTTTTTGTCGGCTCAAAGACAGGTTGCCGGGCGCCAATACGGGCCGAAGCTCGAAATGGGACTGCATCCCGCTGCATTGCATGCTTGTACGTTGACATAGGTCGGCTCAATGCCTTTGTATGTCAGGCTCATTCGAGCCGAAGGTGCTCGAATCATGATTGCCGCCGAGCACATGGCCGACTTCATGTGTAAACGTATGGTCGCTGGTCGGGCAGTTGACGGCGACGACCGCCGCGAAAGCGTCTTCCGATGTCGAACTCGCTACACGTCTTGTTGCGACGCCGCACAATAGCGATCCCGAACCTTTTCGAAACAAATGGACAACAGCGTCAGCCTGAAGAGTATTGCGTAGCGCTGAGATGCTCGTAAAAGGCGACTGCCCCAGCAGGATGGCGTCACGTAAGGGCTCAGGTTGATTTGAGCTTGAATCGACACCGTTCGAGCCCGCAATTCGCTGATAGCCGACAATACGGACGAGCCCATCGACACCTCCATCGGA
The DNA here is from genome assembly GCA_016721845.1 of Lysobacterales bacterium. Taxonomy (NCBI): domain Bacteria; kingdom Pseudomonadati; phylum Pseudomonadota; class Gammaproteobacteria; order Lysobacterales; species Lysobacterales bacterium. Next base: position 365,771 of record JADKHK010000003.1, on the reverse strand, counting down.
GAACGACTGGTTCATCGCTGTTACCAGCGTCCCGACTTTCGTTGCCATATTGCTCATGCCGTAGTAACTCGCGGCCTCGTCGCTGTAGGTAATCAACACATCGATGGTCGTCGACGACAGGTTTGTGGACGCCTTTGCAAGCGATGGTATTGAGCCGGCGGTCAAGATTTTCGATGAATCGCCCGCGACATCCTGACCACAGTCGCCGCCAGTTTCCGGGAACAACTCGCGGATGACGATGCGACCAGACGCCGCGCCCATGAATTCGAAGCGGCGTCCTCCCGCGTTCGCCGCACCGGCCATTCGGCCCTGTCTGCGTGTCAGTACCAGGTAGCCGTCGCCACCCTGCTCCGAACCCACCCAGCTTTGGATTCCTTCAGCGCTCTGCTCAACGCGCTGCCCTTCGAACACGAACAATTCTCCGGGCATCAGTTCGACGGCGATGGTGCCACCTTGAACGAAACTGCGTCGACCAAGTGGTCCGGTATCTTCGACTCCGGACAGGTCGATGTCTGCAACCGAAAGACGGTGTGCATCGGCGATTGCCGCTTCGGCTGGCTCAATGGCCGCCGCACTATTTCGGTCAACGGCACGCGCGTTGCGAACGATGCTGGCTACGTCGCTGGATTGCGCTTGACAGGAGAGAGAGAGAGAGAGAGAAGGATGGCCGCCAATCCTGACGGGCTCCGCGAGCATTTCATGATCATGATTTCACCTTGCTTGGCGTTGGTTGTTCAGGTTCGGCAATGGCGCCGTACGCTGGGTGCGGTCCCGCAACCGTTGTTCCCCCGGTTGTTGCCTGGTTGGCGACCGTTGCTCATCTTGGCAGCCTTGGTCTTGGGAGTGTTTGAGCCCGGCCCCGTGTCGGCAGGCGCAACACCCGAGAACGGCTTGTACTGGGCACCGGGACGGCCGGCACAGCTTTACGCCATCGAGCATCAGGAAGACCGAGTGGTGCTGGTCGTCATGAGTTACGACGACGCCGGCCGGGCCGAATGGTTCACCGCGTCCGGGCCGTTGACGGCCGGCATGTTGATCGGCACGCCTGGCCACGACGACGCCGATGCGGCCTATCTGGATGCACCGCTGCATCGCCTGAGCGGGGGGCCGCCACTCGATTTTCGCCCGCAGTTGCCAAACCCGGTCCCCTATTTTTCGGCTGCACCTGTTGGCAGGGTGACGGTCGAGTTCTATGGGAGTGGCAGCGTTCAGATGTTCTTGCGTTACAACGGCCAGGTGGTGACGAGTTCACTGACGCGATTCAACTTCGGCTACGGCGGTTTTGGGCAGAGCGAGTTCCTGCCCCACATGACGTGCTGGCCGGACCTGAGCGGCGAATGGGTGTTCGTGGATCGGTCCGAACTCGCCAGCCCTGCCCGGCGATACAAGTTCTCGCAACCGCGACTGCGCGCCTGGAACTTGCAATTGCTCCCCACAAACGACATGCGTTGCGGCCCCGGCGACCAGACACACGACGTCGAGTACCGCGACGAGATGGGCGGCGCGATGCTGCGTTGCAGACAGACCCGGGAAGACTCGGGCAGTATCGGCATCGATCCAGCGACATACGGCTGCCAATTGATCGAGGCGAACGAAGTCGTGTTTTCCTTCGAGGGCTACTACACCCAACTGGACCGCATCCGCGCCTGGCGCGGTACGCTGCCCGACAACGCCGATCGTGTATTCAATGACCCGGACGGGCCGCCGATCACCGGTTTCCGCGTGCGCTGATTCGACCAATCTGCGAGATTTCCGAGCCCGGATTCCGAGGCGAACTGGCGCGGGCATTCTTGGTCGTCGGCACCCTGTGGCAATGGACACAGACCCCCGCATCGACCTCACCGAACGCGACGCCTGGCTGATCGCGCTGCGCACGCCCGGACTTGGCAATCTGCGCATCGCGACACTGCATGAACATTTCGGCAACCTGCATGCCGCGCTCGATGCGAGTCGGGGCGCCTTGCGCGCGGCCGGCCTGCCCGACGCCGTCTGTGCCGAACTGGCGCGCAGCGGCCGCGACCTGATCCGTGCCGATCTCGCCTGGCTCGATGCCGCGCCCGATCGACACGTGCTGACGCTGGCCGATCCCGACTACCCGCCGTTGCTGCGCCGACTCGACGATGCGCCGCCCGTGCTGTTCGTCGAAGGCGACCTGAACGCGTTGTGGCGGGCGCAGATCGCGATGGTCGGCAGCCGCAATGCCAGTCGCTCCGGCAGCGGCATCGCCGGCGATTTCGCCCGGCATTTTGCGCGGCTCGGCATCGTCGTCACCAGTGGCCTCGCCGAGGGCATCGACGGCGCCGCACATGCGGCCTGCCTCGAAGCGGGCGGCGCAACCGTCGCGGTTTGCGGCACCGGGCTCGATCGGGTCTATCCGGACCGCCATCGCGAACTCGCACACCGCATCCGCACCCAGGGCGCGCTGGTCTCCGAGTTCCCGATCGGCACGCCGCCGCTGCCCGAGCATTTCCCGCGCCGCAACCGCATCATCGCCGGCCTCGCCCTCGGTACCCTGGTGGTCGAGGCGTCGATGAAGTCCGGGTCGCTGATCACCGCCCGTCTTGCCGCCGAATGCGGCCGTGACGTGTTCGCGATTCCCGGTTCGATCCATGATCCGCGGGCGCGTGGCTGCCATCACCTGATCCGCAACGGCGCCACCCTGGTCACCGAGGCCAGCGACGTGATCGAAGCTCTGCAGCCGATCGGGCACGAACTCGGCGACGCCTTGCGTGCCCGTCTCGCGACCCAGGCCGCGCCGCCGTCGCTGGCCTGCACGCCAGATATCGCGAATGGCCGCCTGCTCGAGGCCATCGGTTTCGCACCCACCGATTTTGACAGTCTGGTGACGGCGACCGGGTTGACCGCCGGCGCGATCTCTTCCATGCTGATGTCGCTGGAACTCGACGGACATGTCGCCGATCTTGGTGGCGGCCGTTATCAACGACTCGCGCGGTGACTGCATTGGTTGAATCCGGACGGATACCAAGGCTGAACCCCCTCCGCAGCACGATGCGCGGCTCTCCCAACCTCCCTCCGAAACCGGCGCCGGTCGCGTCGTTCGGGCGGTTTTTCCATCACCTTCACACTGGAGCGCACCATGAAGGAGTCCGTGCTGTCGGTGCTGGTCTACCTGTTCCGCAACTATTTTCTCGGCGAACCGGACACCGTGCACGATCGCGATTCGCTGCAGTCCGAGCTGATCGACGCCGGTTTCGATGCCCTGCACGTCGGCAAGGCGTTCGACTGGTTGGCGGAATTGCAGGACGACACCCACACCGCAGCGAACGTTGCGCGATCGCAGCCGGTGCGCGTCTATGCGGCCGAGGAGCTGGATCTGCTCGATGCCGAGTGCCGCGGCTTCCTGATGGCGCTGGAGCAGCGCGGCGTGCTCGATGCCGAGGCGCGCGAGCGCGTGATCGAGCGAGCGCTGGCGCTGGAGCAGTCGCCGGTCGACCTGCATGACCTGAAATGGGTCGTCCTGCTGGTGCTTTACAACACCCCGGATCGCGAGGCGGGCTATGCCTGGATGGAGTCGGAATTGCTCGGTGCGCACATGCGCCGCAACTGACTGTCTGCAGGTACTGGCTTGACAGCACTATCCCGGCCGTGAATCACTGAAAGAAGCACGCGCGCGTGTGCGCGCGAGGGAAACGTCGGGCCGCAAGGCGCGAATCGCCCCACCACCACGAATCAACAAGGATGCCGCGACACCTCGCGGCGCTGAAAGGACCATGGCCAAAAACCTGCTCATCGTCGAATCGCCCGCCAAGGCCAAGACGATCAACAAATACCTCGGCAAGGACTTTCACGTCCTCGCCTCCTACGGCCACGTCCGCGATCTGGTGCCGCGCGAAGGCGCGGTCGATCCCGAGCGCGATTTCGCGATGCGCTACGAATTGATCGAGAAGAACGAGAAACACGTCGAAGCGATCGCGAAGGCCGCGAAAGTCGCCACCGCGCTCTACCTTGCGACCGACTTGGATCGCGAGGGCGAAGCGATCAGTTGGCACATCAGCGAGATTCTGCGCGAGCGTGGCCTGCTCGAAGGCCGCAAGGTCCATCGTGTGGTGTTTTCCGAGATCACGCCGAAGGCGATCAACGAGGCCGTCGCGCACCCGCGCAAGCTGCAGAACGATCTGGTCAACGCCCAGCAGGCGCGACGTGCGCTCGACTATCTGGTCGGCTTCAACCTCAGCCCGGTGCTGTGGCGCAAGGTGCAGACCGGGCTCTCGGCCGGGCGCGTGCAGTCGCCAGCCTTGCGCCTGATTTGCCAGCGCGAGGAAGAGATCGAAGCCTTCCAGGCCCAGGAATACTGGTCGATCGCCGCGCAGTGCGCGCATCCGACCCAGGGTTTCGACGCCCGTCTGCTGCGCTACGACGGACTCAAGGTCGAACAATTCACGTTCCGCGATGGCGAATCGGCCGAAGCGGCGCGCGCCGAACTCGTGCGTGCCGCGAACGGCATGCTCAAGGTCGCCGAAGTCACTCGCAAGCAGCGCCAGCGTCGTCCGTCGCCGCCCTTCATCACCTCGACCCTGCAGCAGGAGGCGGCACGCAAGCTCGGCTTCGGCACCTCGCGCACCATGCGCCTGGCCCAGGGGCTCTACGAAGGCGTGCAGATCGGCGATGAGGGCCTGGTGGGCCTGATCACCTACATGCGTACCGATGCGGTGCATCTCGCCAACGACGCGATTGCCGAGCTGCGCGACGTCATCGCGCAACGTTATGGCAAGCAGGCGCTGCCGGACACGCCGAACGTCTACAAGACCAAGTCCAAGAATGCGCAGGAAGCGCACGAGGCGATCCGCCCGACCTCGGCCTTGCATACGCCCGAGTCGATGGCGAAATACCTGAATCCGGACCAGATGAAGCTTTATGAGCTGATCTGGAAGCGCACTGTGGCTTGCCAGATGGCGCCGGCGCTGATGGAAACCGTGGCGGTCGATCTGGCTGCGGGTTCGAAGCATGCGTTCCGCGCCACCGGCACCACGGTGATCGAACCCGGTTTCCTGGCCGTGTACGAAGAAGGCCGCGACCAGAAGACCGAGGAAGATGACGACGAAGGCCGTCGCCTGCCGTTGATGAAGGAGGGCGACCTCATTCCGTTGTCGCAGGTGCTGGCCGACCAGCATTTCACCGAGCCGCCGCCGCGGTATTCCGAGGCCTCGCTGGTCAAGGCGCTGGAGGAATACGGCATCGGTCGTCCGTCGACGTACGCCAGCATCATCCAGACCCTGCTTGGTCGCGAATACGTGATGCTGGATGCCCGCCGGTTCCGCCCGACCGATGTCGGCCGCGTCGTTGCGAAGTTCCTGTCCAACCATTTCGCCCAATATGTCGACTACGAATTCACCGCGCGCATGGAGGACGAACTCGATGCCGTCTCGCGCGGCGAAGAGGAATGGGTGCCCTTGCTGCGCAAGTTCTGGACGCCGTTCAAGGCCCAGGTTGCGGACAAGATGGAAACCGTTTCGCTCGACGAGGCCAAGCAGAACCGCGTGCTCGGCAATGACCCGGTCACCGGCAAACCGATCTCGGTGCGCCTCGGCCGCTTCGGGCCGTTCGCGCAGATCGGCACCAAGGAAGACGAGGACAAGCCGAAGTTCGCGTCGCTGCAGGCCGGCCAGAGCCTGCACACGATCACGCTCGAAGACGCATTGGAGCTCTTCAAGCTGCCGCGCATGCTCGGGCATGCGGCCGATGGCAAGGAAGTCAGCGCCGCGGTCGGCCGCTTCGGGCCGTTCGTGAAGCACGGCAGCACCTATGCGTCGATCAAGGCGCCGGATTCGCCGTACACGATCGAATTGCCGCGCGCGTTGCAACTGATCGAGGAAAAGGAAGAGCAGATCCGCAACCGCATCATCCTGAGTTTCGACGACGGCGCCATCGAAGTGTTGAACGGCAAGTACGGGCCGTACATCACCAATGGCGAGCGCAACGGCAAGATTCCCAAGGACCGCGATCCGAAGACGCTGACGCGCGAGGAATGCGTGGCCCTGCTTGAAGCCGGAAAGCCGGTCAAGAAGAAGGCCGGACGCTTCGGCCGTGCCGCCAAGAAGGCGGCGCCCGCGAAGAAGGCCGCGGTGAAGAAGGCCGTGCCAGTGAAGGCAGCGGCTGCGAAAAAGGCACCGGCCAAGAAAGCGGCGGCCAAGAAGGCCGTGAAGAAGGCGCCAGCGAAGAAGAAAGCCGCGGTCAAGAAGGCGACGAAGAAAGCCGCTTGAGGGCGGAGATGTCGAGCGACGGCGCGACCGTTGCGGTCGCTGCCGTATGATCGGATCCACTCGACTTCGATGCCGCCATGTTCGGTCTGGAAATCCTGCTCGCACTGATCCTGAAGTTCTGGACGATCCTCTACGGGCTCGTCTACGGCTCCATCACCAGCCTGCCGCGGCTGCATCGGTCCCTGCTGGCACGACAGCTCAAGGTCGAGTGGCACGAAGCCGAATACCTGATCGTGCAGAGCGCCGACCGCGACCTGCACATCGCCGACCTGACCGTGATCACCTTGGTCGGCGGTCGCGGCCATGTCGCTTTCCGTGAACGCGACACCCTGCTGCTGCAGGGCCAGACCCTGCGCATCCCGGTCGATCCGAATGCCGACGCGCTGGTCCTGATCGGCGAGATGCTCGATCTCGGCAAGGGCCGCGAGACCCGCCTGTACCGTCGCATCGAACGCGAACGCGGGGTGTTGCCGCCATGACTCGATTGGGCCGTAGCGCCGCCCTCATGGCCGTGCTTGCGCTCGTCGCAGGCTGCGCCCAGCAACCGCGACTGGCGCGCGTGGCCACGACATCCGCCTCGACCTGCGCATCCGGCGATACCGCGATGCGCCGGAGCGTGCTCTATTTCGGCGCTGCGATCCCCAACAGCAGCGATACCGTCGACGCGACCGAGTGGCAGGCCTTCCTCGACCGCGAAGTCACCCCGCGCTTCCCCGACGGCCTCACCTGGTTCGATGCCCGCGGGCAATGGCGCGGCCACGACGGCCAGGTGATCGGCGAAGCCAGCCGCGTGCTGATCCTGCTGCATGGCGACGATGCCGCTGCAACCGCGTCCGTCGACGCCATTCGCAGCGCTTACCAGCAGACCTTCGCCCAGGAAGCGGTGATGGTCGAACGCGAACCGTCCTGCGTGGCGTTCTAGGCAGCTCAGCTCAGTCCAGACAGCATGCCGGATCGCTGCAGCGTCTCTGCCATCGCCTGCTCTTCCAGCGAATAGACACCGCGAGCAGCGCGCCACACCAGCTTCTTTTCCTGCAAGGCAGACAGCGCGGCCTGGACATTAGGAACATCGGCACGCGCCTCGGATTCAGCCACTCCGGCGATGACCAACGCGCGCTTGTACATCTCAAGCGTGGCAGCCTCGAAGGGCGCGAACGACTCGCCCTGAGACGCCATCACCCGCAACACGGCGGACTGAATCGGGGTCAGACTATGAACGATCTTCATCAACTCGCCGTTCATCGCTTCAATCTGGTTTTTCACTTCGTTGCCGAAGCGGGCTGGACCGGCGACCGGGTCGAGCGTGAAGTCGAAGCGGAACACGTCGGCCGCAGCGTAGATGACTTCCGGCCGGTGACCGGCTTGCTCGAACAGGCCTAGCACCACGCTCGGATCCAATTGGAACGGCAGATCGACGCGCGCGCAGAACCATGCGATGTAGTCGGCGGCTAGAGGCGGAAAATTGACCATTGGCGCGCCAAAAAAAGCTTGGTCTTTGCCATTGCGAAGCATCGCGAGCTTGTCGCGATTGGAGCCCGTGCAGACGAGGCGCAAGCCGTGATGCGCCGAGCTGTTCAACTCGTCCCTCGCGGCCTTCAGTGCGAACAACGCTTCGCTGCCCTCGGCCGTCGTGATCGCGTGCTGCGCTTCATCGATGATCAGCACGATCATCTTGCCGGTGTCGTCAGAGAGCGCCGCGAGCGCATCCGCCAGTGAGATATCTCTGTCCAGGCCCACGCGCTCAAGATCGAACTGCACGCCGGCAACATTCATGCCGGACAGGCCGACCCGTTTTGCCAATCGTTGGATGACCCCATCGCGTTCGGCCAGAAGCGCGCGTACAGCACCGACGATGACGGCACCCGGGTTCGCTGCCGGGTTTGCCCACAAGTCGACGTACAGGACCAAGGCGCCGGCTGCTTCCAGCGCCGGACGCAGATCTTCGCGCACAAACGTGGATTTGCCCGTTCGCCGCGGCGCCGCGAGGAAGACGCCCGAAGCCGCCGCACTGCCCACGGCGACATGCAGGATTTTGTCGGCGAGAGATTGCGCCAGTTCCGGCCGATGGAAGACGTTGTCTTGGTCGCGCAAGGCCATGAAACACCAGAATTATGGGGAATTATGGTGCTTTATAGTCGATTATGTCCGGCATGGCGAATACCATGACATGGACCGGCCTGACGCCCCTCAAATCCCGTGCTGCTGGCGCACCGAGGTGATGCGTTCGCGGACCTTGGGCAAGAGCGAGTCCGACGATTCGGCGCGCTCGAAGATCGAGCGGAGCACGCGTTTCTCGTCTTCGTCGACGATCTTGTCGCGCAGCGCCAGGCCGAGCAGGAAGTTCAGTTCGCCCTCGTCGATGGTGCCGTCGTCGGCGAAGACCTTGATCGCGCTCCAGGCAATTTCGGTATAGCTCTTGGGTTGGATCGTGCTCATCGGGCGGCTCCGTTCGGGACATTGGACGCTAACAACGGGGGCGTGGCCGAGGCAATCCCGGCGCCGCCGACCAATGCGCCATATGGGTGCACATTGCGCCAATGCAGTGCGAGCGTATTGACGATCCCGTTCATGACACCGCCAAGTCCTTGAAATAAATGGTTAGAGCGTTGGCACGCCGATTGCGCTGCAACATCCACCTCAACCCAACGGAGCTGCACCATGTCGGTCGAAAACGTGCTGAAGATGATCAAGGACCACGAGGTCGAATTCGTCGACCTGCGTTTCGCCGACATGCTCGGCAAGCAGCACCACGTGACCTTCCCGGCCCACGCCATCGACGCCAGCACCTTCGAGGACGGCAAGATGTTCGATGGCTCGTCGATCTCGGGCTGGAAGGGCATCAACGAATCCGACATGGTCCTGATGCCGGACGCCAGCACCGCCGTGCTTGATCCGTTCACCGAACACACCACCCTGATCCTGGTCTGCGACGTGCTCGAACCGAGCACGATGCAGGCCTACTCGCGCGACCCGCGGACCACCGCGAAGCGCGCCGAAGCCTTCCTGAAGTCGTCGGGCATTGCCGACACCGCGTTCTTCGGTCCGGAGCCGGAATTCTTCATCTTCGACAACGTCCGCTGGCAGAACAACATGAACGCCACTGGCTTCGAGATCGAGTCCGAAGAAGCGGCGTGGAGCTCGAACAAGAAGTTCGAAAGCGGCAACACCGGTCATCGCCCGGCCGTCAAGGGCGGTTACTTCCCGGTGGCGCCGGTGGATTCGCTGAACGACATCCGCGGCGAAATGTGCAAGGTGCTGGAAGCGATGGGCCAGACCGTCGAAGTGCACCACCATGAAGTCGCCAACGCCGGCCAGTGCGAGATCGGCGTCAAGTTCAACACCATGGTCGCCAAGGCCGACGAGTTGATGAACCTGAAGTACGTGGTCAAGAACGTCGCGCACCGCAACGGCAAGACCGCGACCTTCATGCCGAAGCCGCTGGTCGGCGACAACGGCTCGGGCATGCACGTGCACCAGTCGCTCGCGAAGGGTGGGCAGAACCTGTTTGCCGGCGACGGCTACGGTGGCCTGAGCCAGCTCGCGCTCTGGTACATCGGCGGCATCTTCAAGCATGCGCGCGCGATCAACGCCTTCACCAACTCGACCACCAACAGCTACAAGCGCCTGGTGCCGGGTTACGAGGCACCGGTGATGCTGGCCTACTCGGCGCGCAACCGTTCGGCCTCGTGCCGCATTCCGTGGGTGTCTTCGCCGAAGGCACGCCGCATCGAAATCCGCTTCCCGGATCCGGTGAACTCCGGTTACCTCGCCTTCGCCGCGCTGATGATGGCCGGCCTCGACGGCATCAAGAACAAGATCGATCCGGGTGCGCCCAGCGACAAGGATCTGTACGACCTGCCGCCCGAAGAAGCGAAGGACATTCCGACCGTCTGCCATTCGCTCGACCAGGCACTCGAAGCGCTCGATAAGGACCGTGAATTCCTGAAAGCCGGCGGCGTCTTCAGCGACGACATGATCGACGGCTACATCGACCTGAAGATGCAGGAAGTCACCAAGTTCCGCGCTGCGACGCACCCGCTCGAGTTCCAGCTGTACTACTCGATCTGAGTCCGGAGAAATCCCGCCCGGCGATGTCACGCCGGAAGCCCTGCTGAGGCCTTGATCTCGAGACGATCGCTCAGCAGGGCACCGGGTTCAGCACAGGAAGGGCGATGTGAACGACGCGACCGCCGGTCGCTGACGATCGCTCCTCGACCTGCCATCCGATCCGCGTCGCGAGGCGGCCGACCAGGGTCAGTCCCAGTCCTCGATCACTTCGGGTCGGACCGGGACGCACCGGTTCGCCCCGGGAAACGGCCGTCGTTTCGAAGGTGATCTGAAACGCATTGTCGGCACACCTCATGAGCAGGGTGCCGACCGGTGCCGGAGGGATCAGGCGTCGCACCACGCCCTGCAGGATCAGCGTCGCTTCCCGCAACGGCACGACGATGGATCCTGTCGCCTCGACCGACACCAGCAATCCGTTGCCATCGACCGACGCGACGATGGGTGCAGCGCCATCGTGCAGCAGGCGGGCGATGTCGACCTCGATCATCTCGACCGGTTCGCGACGGACCAGACGCAACAGGACGTCGACGAGTTCGCCGAGTTCGCCCACGCCCCGGTCGATGCGACGGATGCGTTGCCGCGTGGCCTCGTCGAGGTCGTCCTGCTCCGACAGCACCTCCGCCGCGCCACGCACGACCGCGACCGGCGTGCGCAATTCGTGGCTCGCGTCGGCAAAGAACGCGCGCTCCGACGCATCGGCCTCGACGAGCCGCGCCTGATAGCCGTCGATGGCTTGCGCAAGACGACCCAGCTCATCGGCGTTGGTGCCCACGGCCAGATGCGTGCGGCGGGCCTCGGTCGGCAGTGACTCCACGGCCTTCGCCAGGGACCGCACCGGTGCAATCGACGAGCCCGCGAGCCACCAGCCCAGTCCACCGGACAGCAAGGTACCGAGCAGGATGATCGCGATCAGGAAGTTCGTGAAGTGCCGCTCCAGGCGCTCGATGTCACTGAGGTCGATGACAAGGAGCAGCCGGCCCGGCGCGATATCGAAGACGCCGACATGAACACCGGTGTCGTCCTCGTCCTCGAATTCATGGATGCCCGGCGGGAGATCGGCGATCTCGGCGGGCGCATCACTTGCACCCTCCGGGGTCCTCAAATAGCCGCTCAGGCGATGGGTGCGCGGCAAGGTCGTGGTCGGGTCGGTCGCCAGTCGAAGGCCGTAGTCTTCGGCCTGGCCGCGCAGGATCTCGTCCACGAGTACGTGTTCGTAGTCCTCGGCGATGAACACCATCGCGCCGGCAAACAACAGGCAAAGCAGGCCACCGAGCACGGTGAAACCGAGTGCGACGCGGGCCCGCAGTCCCAGGTTCATGGCGGCGCCGCCAGGCGATAACCGACGCTACGGATGGTCTGGATCAATGCCGTGTCGAAGCCCCGATCGATCTGCGAGCGCAAGGCGTGCATGTGTGTCTGCAGCGCCGCCCGATCGCCGCTGCCATCCGCCCACACGATCCGGCGCAACTTCTCGTGCGAGACGACCGCCGGCGATTGCGTCATCAACGCGACCAGGATCTGCGATTGCGCCAAGGTGAGCATGCACTGTCGATCGCCGCGGGTGGCGATCATCGATCTGGGGTCGTAGGTCAACGAACCAATCCGCAGGGGCGCATCGAGCCGGGGTCGGACGCGTCGAATCAGGGACGCAATGCGTGCCTCGAGTTCCCGCATCGCGAATGGCTTGACCAGATAGTCGTCCGCACCTTCGGCGAAACCGCGGAGCTTGTCGTCGAGGGTGTCGCGCGCGGTCAGCATCAGAATCGGCACTCCGTGCCCGGCGGCACGCAAACGCTGGCACAGCTCGAGGCCATCGAGCTTGGGCAGGCCGAGATCCAGCACGATCACGTCGATGTTTCCCGCCATCGCGGCGGCGAGGCCGCGCTCGCCATCCGGCGCGTGATCGACGCTGTAGCCGCGCCGTTCGAGAAAGTCCCAGATGTTGGCGGCAATGTCGTGTTGATCCTCGATGATCAGCACGTGCAAGCCGAGCGGAGCGCGAGCAGGAGTCATGCCCTTAGCTTGCCATCGTCGCACGCTGCTTAACAATTTCCTGAGATTCGCCTGAGACGCGCTTACGACCTCGCGCCGCATGCTGCCGACCTCGAGCGTCCCTCCGTGACGCTGCCCCGTCGCGGAGCGATCCATGTCATCTACCTCATCCCTCCGGGGGCGTTATCGACCCGTGCTCGCCCTCGCGGTCGTCTTCCTGCTGCTTTCGTTCCTCACCCGACTGACGCTGCTGCTCGCGGTCGGCGACAAATACGCCGAGACCGTCACCGAGTGGCCCTACATTTTCGGCATCGGCGCAGGATACGACGTGCTCGCGTTCCTCTACTTTGCTTGGCCGCTCTTGCTCTGGCTGTCGTTCGCACCCACCCGATGGCTGACCAGTCGCATCGGCCAGATGCTGCATCTGCTCTTGTGCTGGGGCCTGGTCGCAGTATTGATGTTCGTCGCCGTGGCCGAGTGGACCTTCTGGGAGGAGTTCCAGACACGCTTCAACTTCATCGCGGTCGACTATCTCGTGTACACCACCGAGGTGCTCGGCAACATCCGCGAGTCCTATCCCGTCGGCTGGATTCTCGGCGGTCTCGCGACGAGCTCGCTAGTCGTGATCGTGGCCGGCCTGAGGTTCTGGCGCGTGGCGGACGATGCATCGACCCGAGTCGGCCGCGCCGGTGTCGTCGCCGGGTGGCTGGTCGCGACGGTGGCCACCGTCGGCCTGGTCAGCGGCGACATGAAGGACCGCGGCCAGAACCAATACGCGGTCGAGCTGGCGGGCAACGGCATCTATCAGTTTTTTTCCGCCTACCGCAGCAGCTCGCTCGACTACCGACGCTTCTATCGAACACTGCCCCGGGACGAGGCGTATGCGGTGGCGCGCCGTTCGCTGGCTACCCCGGATGCACATTTTGTCGCCGACGACCGCTTCGACATCCGCCGCGACATCCGCAATGCCGCGCCCGAGCAGCGGCTCAACGTGGTGCTCATCAGCATCGAGTCGTTGTCCGCCAGCTATTCCGGCACCTACGGACGGCCCGATTCGTTGACGCCCGAGCTCGACCGTCTCAGCGCTGACAGTCTGGTCTTCACGAAGCTCTTCGCATCCGGCACGCGTACGGTGCGTGGCCTGGAGGCGCTCGCGCTGTCGGTGCCGCCGACGCCGGGCGAGTCGATCGTCAAGCGGCCCGGCAACGAGGGCTTGTTCAGCCTGGCCGAGGTGTTCAACAGCAAGGGCTACAGCTCGACGTTTCTGTACGGCGGCTACGGTGCCTTCGACAACATGAACTATTTCTTCGGTCACAACGGTTACGCCGTGGCCGATCGTTCCGATATTCCGAGCGACCGCATCCATCAGGCGAACATCTGGGGGGTGGCCGACGAGGACCTGTACTCGCTGGCGATCGACACGTTCGACCGACTCAGCGGCGAGCGCAAGCCGTTCTTCGCCCACCTGATGACGACCTCGAACCACCGCCCGTACACGTTTCCGACCGGTCGCGTCGATCGACCGCAGGGGGAACGCAACAGCGCGGTGGCGTACACCGATTGGGCCGTGGCCGACTTCCTCCGCCGCGCGCGCAGCAAGCCCTGGTTCGACGACACGATCTTCGTGATCACCGCCGATCATTGCGCGTCCAGCGGCGGCATCGCCCGCCTGCCGGTGTTCCGCTACCACATTCCGATGTGGATCTATGCGCCCAAGCACATCGCGCCGGGGCGCGTGAACCGGATGATGGCCCAGATCGACATCGGCCCGACGGTGCTGGGTCTGCTCGGCATGGACTATCGCAGTTCGTTCTACGGCGTCGACCTGTTCCAGCTCCCGGAAGGTCGCGAACGTGCACTGCTCGGCAACTACCAGCGCCTCGGCTTCCTCCGCAACGATCAGCTCGTCGAGCTCGCGCCGCATCGCGAGGTCGTCAGCGTCCGGCCCGACTACGAAGAAGACCGCCCGCAGCAGAGCATCCCGCTCGATCCGCAATTCGCACTGGAAGCCGTCGGCTATTACCAGACCGCCAGCGATCGCTTCCGCCGCGGACTGATGCGCATGCCGACGCCGCCCGCGCCGCCCGACAATCACGTCGTGCTCGCTCCCTGAGATCGGGTACGGCGTGCGCGTGGCCCGGTTCCGCACCGGTCTGCGTGAAACGTGGTGGAGACTTCCTCCATCAGGATCACGCCCATGTTGCGTCAAACGCTCCGCTGCATTGCCCTCGCTGTCCTGTGCCTGTCCGCGCCGTTGCGCGCGGCCGACTACTGTGTCGCAAGCGCGAGCGAGTTCGTCACCGCGCTGACCGCTGCGGCCGCCAGCAACGAGGACGATACGATCAAGCTGGTCGGAACGACGATGTCGCTCGCGGCCGCAATCGACTTGACGGTCAAGGGCGACCTCACGCTGCGCGGCGGCTACGGCAGCGGTTGCCCGTTCATCCTGCCATCGGGCGGCATGACCACGCTCAATGCGACGAACACTGCCCTCCAGCTCGGCAAGCCCAGCGGCGACCTGACGCTGTCACGACTGCGCTTCTCGGGATTCAGCATCGTCCGCGTGTCGGACAGCAGCTGGGCCTCGGCGGTCATCAGTGGTCGCGTGCTGGTGCAACGGTCTGCCTTCGACGGCAATGGCACCGGCCTGCTGGTCAGCACGAGCCACCACGATCTGCGCATCGAGAACAACCTGTTCAACGCCAGTACCGTGGACAGCGGCAACGTCCTCAGTGGCGCCGGTCTGACGGTGTCGATCAATCCCGGGGCCGTCGCCGACATGGCGGTTGAAATCGTCCACAACACGGCGGTGGGCAATCGCTACGGCTACTCGATCTTCACCGGCGGCGCGGTGCCACCGGTCATCAGCGCATTCGCGAACAACATCGCCCACGACAATCGCTCGCAGGACCTCGTATTGCGCATTCCGGTCAAGGCCAACAACAACCTCTGGCAGACGCTGAGCGTGGCCGGCGACGGCGCCCTCGCGGCGGGGTCAGCGAATAATCTCGCGTTGAATCCACAGCTTGACGCCAGCTACCGACCGATCGTGCCGAGTGCGCCGGTGATCAATGCCGGCACCAGCTTCCCGCAGGGCGGCTTGCCGTCGTCGGACCATGGCGGCGCGGCGCGGCGAGTCGGCACGCGCCCGGACATCGGCGCCTACGAAAGCAACGTCAACGATGCGGCCGTGCTGCAGGTGACAAATACCAACGACAGCGGCGCCGGATCGCTGCGTCAGGCGATCCTCGACGCCAACACCAATCCGGACACGAAGACGATCGAATTCAACATTGCCGGCACCTGTCCGCGCGTGATCGCACCCGCAACCAACTTGCCGACGATCACGTCGCCGGTGTCCATCCTCGGCTACTCGCAGCCGGGCAGTGCACGCAACAGCGACGCCGTCGCGTTCAATGGCACGCTGTGCGTGGCCCTGGTCGGCAACGGCGCACGGACGACCGGCCTGCACCTGCTCACCGGCGCGGACGAGACGATGTCGGTCGAGGGCCTGTCCTTCAACGGATTCATCAGCGAAGGCGTGAAAATCTCGGGTTCCGGCATCGGCGAGGTGCGCGGCAACCTCTTCGGCGGCAATCTGAGCGGCGTGATCCTGCTCGAACCCGGGTTCGAGGATGCAGCGATCCGAATACAGGATGCGGACCGCAGCGTGGTCGGCGGCTACGACATCGACGAACGCAACGTGATCGCGCGTGCCGCGCAGGCCGGCATCCGTCTCGAGGGCGGCACGGCGGCACGCATCGTTCGCGGCAACCTGATGGGCTTCGATCCGACCGGCACCATCGCCCGCGGCAATGCCGTCGGCATTCGCATCGCCGGCGGCTATGCCGATGACATCAATCGCAATCGCATCGGCTTCAGCGATACCCACGGCATCCTGGTCGAACCGGGGAGCACGGCACAGAAGCTGCGCATCCAGAGCAACCGGATAGGGTTGACTGCCACCGACGCTCCAGCCGGCAACGGTGGCAATGGCCTACGCATCAGCGCCGGCAGCGAGCATGTCGTGAGCGGCAACACGGTGCGCCACAGCGGCACTGATGGCCTCGTCGTCCTGAGCGCGGCTCGGCGGGTCAGCATCGTCGCGAACTACATCTCCGACAACACGCTGCAAGCCATCGATCTGTCGCCGGATGGCGTCAATCCGCTGAACCTGGATGTCGGCGCGACGGGTGCGAACGATGACCAGAACCGTCCGGAAATCCTCGACGTCACCGGAAACCGACAAGGCGCAACCGCGATCGGACGACTGTCCAGCGACAACGGCCGCTACGACATCGCGTTCTACAAGACGCCGGAGTGCGACGCCGACGGGTACGGCGAGGCCGGTGCCTTGATCGGCCATACCGTCGTCGACATTGTCTCCGCGACGCCGCTGGCGAATGGCCTGGCCACCTTCGTGGTCGGGTTCGATGGCGACGCCGACCTCGGCGGTGCAGCCATTACCGCCATCGCGACCGACGACGAGGGCAACAGCAGCGAAGTCTCGGGCTGCAACCGGATGATGTTGCGCGACGGCTTCGAGTAGACCGCTCGGGCACGGCGGTGTGGCACCGGACGGAGCCTCTACACTGTCGCCATGTCCCTGACCGATTCCCTGCCCCTGCTCGATGCACTGAGCCTGCCTTTGCTGCTGCTCGATCGCGAGCGCCGCATCCTGGCGCCGAACGCGGCGTTCTGCGCCTGGACCGGCGCCGGTGCGCGGCGCTGGAGCGGCATCGCGGTTCGTGAGTTGGGCGGCATCGGGGCGCAGCTCGATGCCGCGCTGTTGCGCTGTACGCACGAACATCAAACCCAGCGCTTCACGAATGCCCTGTTCCAGCCCAAGCCCGACCTCGAACTGCGTGCGGATGTCATCTGCACCGCGGTCGTCAATGGCGACGTCGCCTATGCGATCGAATGGCATCGCGCCGCCGATCTGCCGGAAGCCGAACGCGCCGCGGCCTTGCCCAATGCGCTGGCGGCGACCTTGAAAGGCCTGGCGCACGAGGTACGCAATCCGCTGGCCGGCTTGCGTGGCGCCGCGCAGTTGCTGGCACGGCGCATCCACGACGCCGACTTGCGCCGCTACATCGACGTGATCGATGCCGAGACGCAACGACTGGCCGATCTGGTCGAACGCCTGCTCGACCCGCATCCGCAACGACCGTTCGCGGCGCTGAACATCCACGACGTGCTCGAACGCGTGCGCGCGCTGGCCGAAGCCGATGCCGGCTGGAGCGCGCGCATCACCCGCGATTACGACCCCAGCTTGCCGGAACTGCTCGGCGACCGCGACCGGCTGATCCAGGCGATGCTGAACCTGGTGCGCAACGCGCTCGAAGCCGGCGCCAACGAGGTGCGGCTGCGTTCGCGCGCCGAACATGGCGTGGTGATCGGCGAAACCACGCATCGCCTGGCCTTGCGCATCGACGTGATCGACGACGGCCGCGGCATTCCCGAAGCGCTGGCGCCGCGCGTGTTGTTGCCGCTGGTGTCGGGGCGCGCCGAAGGCAGCGGACTCGGGCTGGCCCTGGCCCAGGAAATCGCGCGCGAACACGGCGGCGGCCTCGGCTTCGTCAGCCGTCCCGGCCATACCGTTTTCACCTTGTTGCTGCCTTATGAGCGCGACTCCGGCGACAATGCGGCATGAGCGAAGTCTGGATCCTCGACGATGACCGCTCGGTGCGCTTCGTGCTCGCCGAGTCGCTGCGCGATGCCGGTTACCGCGTGCGCGACTTCGACAACGCGCGCGCGGCCCTGAGCGTGCTCGCCCACGCCGAGCCCGATGTCGTGTTCACCGATGTGCGCATGCCCGGCACCGACGGCTTCCAGTTCCTCGATCTGCTCAAGCGCAGCAAGCCCGACGTGCCAGTGATCGTGATGAGCGCCTATACCGACATCGCCAGCACCAGTGCGGCGTTTCGGGGCGGCGCCTTCGACTTCCTGCCCAAGCCCTTCGATCTCGATGCCGCGACGCGCTTGGCGCAACGTGCGCTCGCCGGTGCTGCGCCGACAGCGGAGACGGCGCCGCCCGGCGACGAGACGATGTCGCTGCTCGGCGAATCGCAGCCGATGCGGGAATTGTTCCGTTCCATCGGGCGGGTCGCCGCCACCCATCTGAACGTGCTGATCACCGGCGAGACCGGCACCGGCAAGGAGCTGGTCGCGCGCGCATTGCATCAGCATTCGCTGCGCGCGCGCGGCCCCTTCCTGGCCCTGAACACCGCGGCGATTCCGGCCGAATTGCTGGAATCGGAGCTGTTTGGCCACGAGGCAGGCGCATTCACCGGCGCGCACAAGCGGCACATCGGCCGCTTCGAGCAGGCGCAGGGCGGCACCTTGTTCCTGGACGAAATCGGCGACATGCCGACCGCACTGCAGACGCGCCTGCTGCGCGTCCTCGCGGAGGGCGAGTTCTACCGCGTGGGCGGACGCGAGCTGATCCGCGTCGATGTGCGCGTGATCGCGGCGACGCATCAGGATCTGGAAGCTCGTGTCGCGCACGGCGAGTTTCGCGCCGACCTGCTCCATCGCCTCGATGTCGTGCGTCTCGAATTGCCGCCGCTGCGCGCACGTCGCGACGATATTCCGCTGCTGGCGCAAAGTTTTCTCGATCGCGCGGTGCGCGAGGCGCGCGTCGAATCGAAGCGCTTCAGCGCCGACGCGATGGCCAAGCTGAAGGCGCATGACTGGCCCGGCAATGTCCGGCAGCTCGAAAACCTGTGCCGGCGTCTCGCGGTCGTGACGGCCGGCCGCGAGATCGGCGTGCATGAACTGCCGGCCTTCCTGACCGATCCGCAGATCGCGGCGGCAAGCCGTTCCCGCAGCGATCTGGCGCCGGGAGCGGCCCTTGGTCGCGGGGGTGGTGATGCCGACTGGCCGGACGTCTTGCGCCATGCCATCCAGCAGGCGATCCGCCAGGGCAGGCCCGGCGTGTTCGACGAGGCCCGCGAACTGTTCGACAAGACCTTGCTCGAAGCCGCGCTCGAACTGACGCGCGGCCATCGCGTCGATGCCGCGCGTCTGCTCGGCATCGGCCGCAACACCATCACCCGCAAGCTAGGCAGTTCGCGCAACCGGCGGGGATAGTGCGGTCAGCGGCGACTACGCCGACACCGCAAGGCTTTCGCGGTGATAGATGCGCGCGGCGATCGCGGCGGCGACGCTGGCGATGGCCAGTCCGCTGCCGATCAGGACCGCCCATTCGGTGCCGCTGATGGCTTCGGCACGGACCAGGCGCATGATGGCCTGGTGCTGCGCGAGCAGCGGCACCGCGAACATCCACAGCTGCGCCTTGATCGGCACCACCATCATGATCATGGTCGGAATCAGCGGGATCATGGTGAACAGGCCGAGCCAGCTCTGTGCTTCGCGATAGCTTTTCGCATTCGCGGCGATCAGGGTCTGCAGCGACGAAGCCAGCAGGATCACCGGACCCAGCGCCAGCAGCAGTTGCAGGAAGACCGACGGGCCGAGGTTGAACTTCAGTCCGAGCTTGGTCAGCGGCATCTGCGGCAACAGCACGGCGAACGCAATCAGCGTCAGCAGCAGAGAGCCGATCGCGAAGGCCGAGGTTGCGCACAGTTTGCCGAGCATGATCTTGCCGCGCGGAACCGGCGTCGCCAGCAGCGGCTCCAGCGATTGCCGCTCGCGTTCGCCGGCGGTGGTGTCGATGGCGAGATACATGCCACCCATGAAGGCGCCGAGGATCAGCATGTAGGGCAGGAAGGCGAGGAACTGTGCGCCGCGGGCGACATCCGAGGCCTGATCGCGATCCACGATCGCCAGCGGACGCACGACCAGGGATTGATCCCGCGTGCCACCAGGCGCAGCGCGCCGACCTGCTGTCCGTAGGCGGTCAGCGCGTCCTCGACGCGGCGCCGCGACTGCTCGGTGTCCTGGCGCGAACCGTCGTAGATCAACTCGACCTCGGCCGGCTCGCCCTTGCCCCAGGATTCGGCATAGTCCTTGCCGATGCGCAGGATCACTTCCTCGTCCTGGGCCTTGATCGCGGCAACCGGGTCCTTCGGGCCATCCTCGATCTTGATGTTGCGCGTGCCGATGAAGGCCACCAGGTTCGGCGCCATCTCGGCGCCGATCACCGGAAGCTCCAGCGGCTTCTCGGCGCGTCCGAGTTCGCGCGTCATCACCGTCGAAATCAGCACCGAGAACAGCAGCGGGCCGAGCAGCGGACTGACGATCAGCGCGTTCATCACCGTCTTGCGGTCGCGCAGGTTTTCCAGCACTTCCTTGCGGAAGATGGTCCAGATTGGCGATTTCATCCGAACAGTCCCTCATCAGTACCGATCGCCTTCACGAAGGCGTCTTCGAGATTCGCTTCACCGGTCTGCGCACGCAGCGCATCCGGTGAGCCCTGGGCAACGACCTTGCCTTTCGCGATCACCACGATGTGGTCGCAGAGTGCGCCGACCTCCTGCATGATGTGCGACGAGAACAACACGCAGCGGCCTTCATCGCGCAGCTTGTGCAGGAAGCCGCGCATCGCCCGCGTCGACATCACGTCGAGCCCGTTGGTCGGTTCGTCGAGGATGACGTTGCGCGGATCGTGGATCAGCGCACGTGCAATCGCGGTCTTCACGCGCTGGCCCTGCGAGAAGCCCTCGGTGCGGCGGTCGGCGATGTCGTGCATGCCGAGCGCCGCGATCAGCGCATTGCTGCGTTCATCGCCGACGCGGGCATCGAGCCCGTGCAGATCGGCGAAGTAGCGGATGTTCTCGCGTGCCGTCAGGCGCTTGTACAGGCCGCGTGAATCCGGCAACACGCCGAGGCGGCGTCGCACTTCCACGGTCTCGGTCTGCGCGTCGAGCGCATCCACCAGCACGTGGCCATGGTCGGGCTTCATCAGCGTATAGAGCATGCGCAGCGCGGTCGTCTTGCCGGCGCCATTCGGTCCGAGCAGGCCGGTGATCTTGCCGTCCTCGGCCGTGAAGCTGATGCCATCGACCGCCTTGACGGTGCCGAAGGCCTTGTGCAAATCGCGTACTTCGATCATGGCTTACGGCCCCCAGCCATTGGCGTTCAGGAAGGCCGGAATCACCGGCATGGCATCGAGGCAGCTCGCGTCGAGTGCCTTCGCGTCGGTCTTGTCGATGAACTCGGCGGCCAGCTTGGGCATGCATCCGGCGGTGAGCACGATGTGGCCGCGCCCACGCACGACCAGATGACGGCCGTTGCGATACCCCTTCGCGGCTTCGTCGCCATAACGCGGCGGCGTGACCGGATCGAACTCGCCCGAGAGCAGCAGCACCGGCACGTCGCTGGTGATCGGATCGTGGAAGTCCTTGGGACGCTCGCCCTTCGGCCAGCCGGCGCATTGCGCCTGCATGCCGGTGACCATGTCGGTGCCGAGCAGGCTGTCGGCGTCGGCCGGATCGACGACGAAACCGTCGTTGTCCTCACTGCAGATCACGCTGAGTTGCATGCCGTGCATGATCGACTCGCCGAGATCGCCGAGGATCATGTCCGACTGCGCCATCAGGGTGTCGAAGCGGCCTTCGGCGGCCTCGTTCAGGGCATGCGGCAACAATGCGGCGGCTTCCGGCGAATACGCGAACAGGCGCACGGTCGAAGCGAGATGGCCGAATGTGAAAGCGTCGTCGCGCACCGCCCAGCTCTTGCTGTCGCGGTAATGCACCGGTTGCTCGGCGCTGCGCAATTGCAGCTTGAGTTTGGCCAGATCCTCGGCAGGATCGCCATAGGCCTTGAAGCAGGCCGCGTCGTCGCGACAGCGCTTGAAGATCGATGCCAGCGCCGACTCGAGGTTCTTTGCATGGTCGTTGCCGAGGGCGAGTGTCTGTGGGGCTACGCCATCGAGAATGATGCTGCGGATGCTGTCCGGGTAGTAGCGCAGGTACGTCTGCGCCGCGCGGGTGCCGTAGGAGCCGCCGACGAGGTTGACCTTGGCGGCCCCGAGCGCCTTGCGCACCGTATCGAGATCGCCGACTGCGACCGTGGTCGTGTAGTAGCGCGGGTCGGCATGGTCGGACAGCTGCCGGGCACACTTCTCCGCGAAAGCCTTCTGCGCCTCGGCGCTCGCGTCCTCTTCGGCCGAGAACGCGCTCTCGTCTTCCTCGCCCTTGCAGATCAGCTTGTTCGAACCGCCGGTTCCACGCTGGTCGACCAGGATGATGTGGCGCTTCTCGCGCATGCGTTCGAAGCCGACTGCGGTGGCCGGGAAACTGTCGAGTGCCGACTGGCCCGGGCCACCGGCCAGGAAGAACACCGGGTCCGGTTCGGGGCTGGCCGTCTTCGCCGGCACCAGGGCGATGCGCAGGTCGATCTTGCGACCTTCCGGCGCGGCCGGGTTTTCCGGCACCGAGAGCGTGGTGCATTGCGCACCGAGCACGTCGGCAATGGCCGGGTTCTTGAGATCGCAGTCCGCGAACACCAGCGAACCGATGGTCCGCTTCGCGTTCACGTCCGCTGCGCTCAATGCCATCGCGATTCCGATCGCGACGGCGCAATACGACTTCATCATCATCATCCTCCTCGGGATGGCGCGCATCCTAGGGGAGTGCGGCAAAGATTGCCGAGTGACGTTTGTCAGTCGAGCTGGTTGACGCCGGACTCAGCGCGAGCTGACGTATTTCTCGCGACGGATCGCCGGCACCGGCAGGCCAAAGGCCTTCAAGGCCTCGAAGCTGGCGTCGACCATGTTCGGGTTGCCGCAGAGGTAGGCGATATCGCGCGCGGCATCCGGCGTGAATTCGGGGAAGGCTTGCTGGACGTAGCCGCTGCGATCGTCGCCGCGCGCGGTTGCCCGTGCTTCGCGCGACAGGCAGGGCACGTAGCGGAACCACGGCTGCGCATCGGCAAACGCATCGAACTCGTTTGCGTAGAGCAGGTCGACCGCCGAGCGCGCACCCTGCAACAACACGACTTCGATCCCGCGTTCGCGATGGTGGCGCAGCAGTTCCGGCAGCATCGCGCGGTAAGGCGTGACGCCGGTGCCGGTGGCAACGAGCAGGTAGCGCGCGTTCCGGTCGGTATCGAACAACACGAAGCGGCCGTAGGGACCGCTCGCCTGCACCGTTTCTCCGGGTGCCAGCGCCGACAGCAGTTTCGTTGCGGCACCGCCGTCGACATAGGACACGGCGATCTCGATATGCGCTTCCTGGTTGTACGGATCGTTCGCGACTGTCGCCACCGAATAGCTGCGCTTGGTCGGCTTGCCGTCGTCGTACTCGAAATGCACCTGCAGGAACTGCCCGGGAATGAACGCAAGCGCGTTGCCGTCGGCGCGGTCGAAGGCGAGATGGCGTACCGTCGGCGCGAGCATGTGCGCACGCGCCAGTCGCAACACGAATTGTTCGGCCATGGGTGCACTCCGGAAGGGGCCGCGATTCTAGCCGCTGTGCTAGCCTCGCGCGCCGAAATCCGGAGCGGTGCATGACAGAGTTGGCGCTATCCATCCGCGGTCTGCAGAAGACCTATGACAATGGCGTGGTCGCACTGCGCGGCATCGATCTGGACGTGGCCGCCGGTGATTTCTTCGCCTTGCTCGGCCCGAACGGCGCCGGCAAGTCCACCACGATCGGCATCATCACCTCGCTGGTGCGTCCGACCGCGGGCAACGTCAAGGTGTTCGGGCACGATCTCGGCACGGCGCGCGAGCACGCCCTGTCCTGTGTCGGCGTGGTGCCGCAGGAAATCAACTTCAACCAGTTCGAAAAACCTTTCGACATCGTCGCGAACCAGGCCGGTTTCTATGGCTTGCCGCGCCCGCTCGCGCGCGAGCGGGCCGAAAAATACCTGAAGCAACTCTCGCTCTGGGACAAGGCCGAGGTCGCGGCACGGACCTTGTCGGGCGGCATGAAGCGGCGCTTGATGATCGCTCGCGCGATGGTGCACGAGCCGCGCCTGCTGATCCTCGACGAACCGACCGCCGGCGTCGACATCGAGATCCGCCGCTCGATGTGGCAATTCGTGCAGGGCATCAATGCCGCCGGCACGACCGTGATTCTCACCACCCATTACCTGGAAGAAGCGGAAAGTCTGTGTCGCAACATCGCGATCATCGACAAGGGCACGATCGTCGAAAACACCGCGATGAAGACGCTGCTGGCCAAGCTTGATCGCGAATCCTTCATCCTCGACCTGACCGATCCGATCGACATCTGCCCGGACATCGGCATCGTCCACTTGAAGCGTGTCGATGCGACCACGCTCGAAGCCGACGTGCCCAAGGGCACCAGCTTGAACGAGTTGTTCGACGCGCTCGCGAAGACCGGCATTCGCGTGCGTTCGCTGCGCAACAAGGCGAATCGACTGGAGGAATTGTTCCTGAGCCTGGTGGAGCGCGGACAGGGAGGTGCGAAATGAACGCGGCCGGCAACTGGGTGGCACTGAAGACCATCGTCTTCCGCGAAGTCAATCGCATCCTGCGCATCTGGGGCCAGACCCTGGTGCCGCCGGCGATCACGATGACGCTGTACTTCGCCATCTTCGGGAACCTCATCGGCGGTCGCATCGGCGAGATGCACGGCATGCGCTATATCGATTTCATCGTGCCCGGCCTGATCATGATGTCGGTGATCCAGAGCAGCTACGGCAACATCGTGTCGAGCTTCTTCGGATCGAAATTCCAGCGCTTCATCGAGGAATTGCTGGTCAGCCCGACCCCGAACTGGGTGATCCTGACCGGTTACGTACTGGGCGCCGTTGCGCGCGGCGTGATGGTCGGCGCGATCGTGCTGGTGGTGGCGATGTGCTTCACGCGCATCCAGCTGCACCATCCGCTGGTGACCCTCGCCACCCTGCTGCTGACCTCGGTGATGTTCGCATTCGCCGGCTTCATCAATGCCGTCTATGCGAAGAAGTTCGACGACATTTCGATCGTGCCGACCTTCATCCTGACGCCGCTGACCTATCTCGGCGGGGTGTTCTACAGCGTCAGTCTGCTGCCGCCGTTCTGGGAAAAGGTCTCGCACCTGAATCCGGTTCTGTACATGGTCAATGCCTTCCGCTACGGACTGCTCGGTGTCAGCGACGTGCCGCTGGCGACGGCCTTCGCGGTGATGGTCGCAGCGACCATCGCCCTGGGTGCGTTGTCGATGCACCTGCTGGTGACGGGCAAGGGTTTGCGGGCCTAGGCGGCCAGCGTCGATACTTGCAGGCGTCCGGTCAGCGGGGAGGCTGCCGGCACGGTCCGATCCATCCATCCTCTGGGGTCATCATGTCGAAGTCGGTGTTGTCCGCGGCCTTGTCCGCGTTGTGGTTGCTGTCGTCCCCGTTCGTCGTCGCACAGGCGCAGGAGTCCACCGATGCGGCGGCGCAGTTGCGTGAATTCAACGCTTCGCTGCAGTATCAACGCGGTGACGTGCCAGTCGCGGCAGCGCACGCCACGCTGCACCTCGACGGCGGCTTTCGCTTCCTGCCACCAGCCGATTCGCGCCGCGTGCTGGAACAGCTCTGGGGCAATCCGCCCGATGACAGCGTGCTCGGCATGCTGGTTCCCGACGGGCTGGAGGTCACCGACGAGCGCAGCTGGGCCGTCGTGTTGACGTACTCGGACGACGGCTACGTGTCCGACGAGGAAGCCGCGAAGATCGACTACGGCGATCTGCTCAAGACCATGCAGGAAGAGACGGCGTCCGCAAACGACCAGCGCGAGAAGGCCGGCTACGGGCGTGTCGATCTGGTCGGCTGGGCCAGCCCGCCGCGTTACGACGCCGACAAGAAGAAGCTGCACTGGGCCAAGGAACTCGCGTTCGGGGGCGCCGAACAGCACACGGTCAACTACGACATCCGTGCGCTTGGGCGTGGCGGCTATCTGAGCCTCAATGCCGTCGGCGGCATGGGCGATCTCGCGAGCATCCAGCAGGGCATGGGTCGCGTGCTGAACATGGTCGAGTTCGATGCCGGGCATCGTTACGCCGATTTCAACGACGATACCGACAAGGTCGCCGGCTATGGGCTCGCCGCCCTGGTCGGCGGTGTTGCGGCCGGCAAGATGGGCTTGTTCGCGAAGCTCGGCGTGTTGCTGCTCGGCTTGAAGAAGTTCGCGGTGTTCCTGGTCGTCGGTGCGGCAGCCTTGCTGAAGCGCCTGTTCGGCAAGAAGGACGGCAACTCGGCCTAATCCGCCAAGCGAAAGAACCGCTGCGCCGTCGCGACGCTGTTCGCGGCGGTGACGGCGGCATCTTCACCGCGGTCACGCGCGATTTCCGCGCAGATGTGCGGCAGGAAGGCGGGCTCGTTGCGGCGATGGCTGGGTTTCGGTTTCAGCGTGCGTGGCAGCAGATAGGGCGCGTCGGTTTCGATCATCAGGCGGTCGGCCGGGATCAGCTTCACCAGTTCGCGCAAGTGCTGGCCGCGACGTTCGTCGCAGATCCAGCCGGTGATGCCGATGTGGAAACCGCGGTCGAGATAATCGACAAGCTCGTTGCGTTCTCCGGTGAAGCAATGCACCACCGCGGGCGGCAGGCGATCACGCAGTGCATCGAGGATGGCGATGAAGTCGGCATGTGCGTCGCGCTGGTGTAGGAACAGCGGTTTCTGAACGTCGAGCGCGATCTGCAGTTGCTGCTCGAACGCAAAGCGCTGCGCGTCGCGCGGGGAGAAATCGCGGTTGTAGTCGAGACCGGTTTCGCCGACCGCGACCACTTCGTCATGGCACAGCAAGTCGCGAAACAGCGCATCGACGTCGCTGTCGTATTCGTGGGCGTGGTGCGGATGCAGGCCCGCCGTCGCATACAGGAAGGCCGGGTGCGCTGCGGCCAGTTGCTGTGCTTCGACGCTGCCGCTGCGCGAGGCGCCGGTCACGATGATGCGGTCCACCGACGCCGCGCGCGCGCGCGCCAGCAGGGCGGGCAGGTCGTGGCTGAAACTTTCGTGGGTCAGGTTGGCGCCGATATCGATGTGCGTCATGGGGCACCAGTGCTGAACGGGCGCGCGAGTATAGTGGCGCGGTTAACCACGGATTCAGTGCCGGCGCCGCATCGTGCGCCGTGCCACCAAGGAGCTTTCGATGAAACGTGTCGCCGCCCTCGCCCTCGTTCTTGCCTCGGCGTTCGACGCCCAGGCCTACACGCCCGCCTCGGGCTTCTGGCTGAACCCGAATGAATCGGGCACCGGCATCGCCATCGAGATCGAGGACAAGACCCTGTTCATGGCCGCCTACGTGTTCGATGCGCAGGGGCGCTCGACCTGGTTCACCAGTGCCGGCAACCTGACCACCAGCGTCAGTGGCGGTGCCACTTATTACAACGTCTACAACGGCACGCTCAGCGGTTTCGCGAACGGGCAGGCGATCGGCGGTCCGTACTTCTTCCCGCAGATTCTGACCAATGCCGGTGGCCCGGTGCAGATCGTGTTCAATCCGAACGACGAGTCGAAGGCGACCCTGACCTGGGGTGGCCGTACCCTGCCGATCGAGCGGCTCGACTATTACGGTGGCTTCGGCGCAGCGGATCGGGAGATCCAGCGCATGATCGGCGAGTGGTCGGTCGTCGTCGACCTGCATTCGCGTGGCGGCGACTACGCGGTCTATCCGTATTACGGTGACGTGCTGATCTTCGATCTGATCAACCGCCAGCCGACGCCGGACTTCTTCGAAGGTTGTCGCGCCGACACGTCCCTGATCGGTCGCTGCACCACCAGTGCCCTGACTTTTCACGATGCGGCGGGCTACTACGACGCCACCCGTGACGAACATGTGGCCGTGGTGACCGACGCGATTGCCACTTCGGGCAGCCCCGCCCTGTACTGGGCCTACTACCTCGACGTGAACGTGTCCGACTTCGAGGGTGTGGTCGAGCTGTACTTCGGCAACGAAACCGCAGGCGACGGCCCGTACTATCCGGTGCGCGGTAATCGTTCGGGCAGTCGCAGTTTCGTGCTCGACAATGGCGCCGGTCCTGCGCTGGCCGAGGACGATGCCAAGCGCGCCGTGGCGTCACGGTCACTGGCCAAGCAGATCATGGCCCAGAATGGCGGCGTGATGCCGGAGGGTCTGAGTGCCGAAGAAGTGCAGTCGCGCTACGGCATCGACGTGAAGGCGCATGCCGCCAAGGTGCGCGAATTGCAGGCCACGCTCGGCAAGTAAGGCGCGACAGGCGCCTAAATCAGGCGTTGGTGGATGGCCTTCAGCACCGCACGGGTGCGGTCGCCGGTCTGCAGCTTGTCGAGGATGTCGCTGACGTAGTTCTTGACCGTGCCGGTGGCGAGGTCGAGGCTGCGCGCAATCTCCTTGTTCGAATGCCCGGCGGCCATCAGTCGCAGGACCGAGCGTTCGCGCTCGGTCAGCTCCGGCGCGCCATCGGTGCTCGACGATGGCGGACGCGGGCGCTCGACCAGCGTGATTGCGGGCGACAGGCTCGTCGTGGTCACCGGCTGCAGCAATGATTCGCCGCGAGCGACGCGTTCGATCGCAAGCTTCAGTTCCTCGGGCGACACGTCCTTGAGCAGAAAGCCGTTCGCGCCGGCGTCGACCGCGGCGCGGAACAGGGCGTCGTCATCGAAGGTGGTGAGCAGGATGCAGGGCGTGTCGCGGCCGCGCGCGCGCAGCATGCGCAGTGCATCGATGCCGCTGGTGCCGGGCATGCGAATATCGCTGACGATCACGTCGACGGCCGTGGATTCGAGCGCGACCAGGAGTTCGTCACCGTTCGCGGCTTCGATGACCACGGCGATCCCGGGCTGGGTCAGCAAGGCTTTCAGGCCTTTGCGAACCAGCGCCTGGTCGTCGGCAAGCGCGATGCGCAGGTTCATGCCGGCAGCACCACGTTCAAGGTCGTGCCTGGCGAGGCGTGCTCGATCGTGAGCTCGCCGCCCTGTTCGTCGATGCGCTCGCGCATGCCGGTCAGGCCGTGGCCGGCGCGGATCGGTGCACGTGTGCGGCCGTCGTCGGCGATCCGAAGGTGCAGGCGGTCACCGTTGCGACGCAGGGACACGACCACGCGCTCCGCCTCGGCATGGCGCACGGCATTGGTGATGCCTTCCTGGACCACGCGCACGAGGGTCTGTGCAAGATCCAGCGATTCGACGCGTAGCTCGGGGTCGAGGTCGATCTGCACCTGCGGCTTGCGGAACGGGGCGGCCAGCGAATTCAGCGCACGCGCCAGATCGATGCCGTCGTCGCTGCGCATTTGTCGCACCACGCCGCGCAGGTCACCTAGCAATTCGTCCGCGAGTTGCGTGCATTGCGCGATCTCGTCTGCGACACCGCCGCTGTGTTGTTGCTGCAAGGCGCGCAGATTGAGCTTCAGCGCCGTCAACTTGTGCCCGGCGACATCATGCAGTTCGCGCGACAGGCGCAGGCGCTCCTGGTCGCGTGCACCCTCGGCAAGCAGGGTCCGGGTCGCGATCAACTCGGCATTGATCGCGCGCAGTTCCGCGGCACGCTGTTCGGCGTCGGCGGCGATGCGTGCCATCAGTGCCGCGAAGGCCTGGAAACCGATCTGCATGATGATGCCGAGAAGCGCATCCGCATCCCAGCCGAAGCGGGCGATGATGCCGTAGAGCAGGACATTGCTCGCGAGCATCCACAGCACGAGGCCACGCAGCGGCCACAACGATGCGGCCTGGGCGACGACGACGACGCACAGGATCGGCGTCGACCACACGCGCGTACTCGCGATCAGGGCCAGTGCGCTGAGGCCCTGAACCATCAGTGCGACGGTGCTCGCGACGCCGCGCAGTCGGCCGCTAAAGTTCGCGATCAGGCCGACGACGAACAAACCCAGCAGCAGCAATGACCCGATCGCCGGCACGCCGGTGCGGGCGACGCCGAAGTCCTGGCGTGCGAGATCGACCGCGATCGCGATCCAGGTGATGTGTGCGGCCAGGTTCAACGGTTCGAGTTGCTGGCGCAGCCAGTGCAGTGAGGCATGCGGGTTCATGGCGCCAGCGTCGCGGCGTTGTGTCGTCGATGCAAGCCGATATGACCTCTGGCAGGTCGCGACATGACCGTTGGCGTCTGCCGCAACCGGCGCAGCAACGCGACCATGGCCGCCACTTCGAGGAGGACGCCATGGACCTGTACACGTTCGCGAAATTCCTGCATATCGGCGCCGGGACCACGGCGCTGATCGGGTTCTGGAGCGCCGGCATGGCGCGCAAGGGCGGTGCACTGCACGTCCGTGTCGGGCAGATCTATCTCGCGGCAATGACCGTGGTGATGGTCACCGGCCTGATCATGGCCGCGACCCTGTTCGCACGCGGCAAGGTGGTGTCGGCGAGTTTCCTGAGCTATCTGATCGTCATCACCGCGGCCGCGAGCTGGAATTCCTGGCGCGCCATCCGCGACAAGCGCGACTGGCAGCGGTTCAGCGGTCCGATGTTCCGCGTGCTCGGTGCGCTGAGCGCGCTCAGCGGCCTCGCCATTTTCTGGCTCGGCTACGTGCGCGGCATTCCGCTGTTCATGGGCTTCGCCTTTGTCGGCATCGGCGTCGGCTTCGGCACCTGGCGTGACATCCGCCGCGGCCCTGAGGATGCGAAATGGTGGCTGCGCCAGCACTACCGATCGATGATGGGCAATGGTGTGGCCACCCACATCGCCTTCCTCGGTCTGGGCCTGCCGCGCCTGCTGCCGGAATTGGCCGGCAGCACCTTGCAGCTGATCAGCTGGTTCGGTCCCATCGCCGTGGCGTTCGCTGCGGCCTTGTACTGGGATCGTCGATATCCGCGACGTGCGACACCGGTCGTGGCTCAGCCGAGTTCGATCCACGCCGGCGCGTGATCGCTGGGGCGTTCCCAGGTCCGTGGCACGCGGTCGATGCCGACGGATTGCAACGACGCGCGCAAGGCCTCGCTGATCAGCACGAGATCGATGCGCAGTCCCAGATTCCGGCGGAACGCGGCCTGGCGATAGTCCCACCAGGAGAATTGGCCGGGGCTGTCGTCCTTCAAGCGGAAGCTGTCGTGCAGGCCGAGGGCGAGGATGCGTTTGAGGGCGTCGCGCTCCGGCTTCGAGCACAGCACTTGCTCGTGCCACGCTTCCGGATCGTGCACGTCGCGGTCATCGGGTGCGATGTTGAAATCGCCGAGCACGACCAGCTTCGGATGCTTCGCGATCTCGGCGCGCAGCCAGTCGGTGACCGCGGCCAGCCAGTCGAGCTTGTAGCGATACTTGTCGGAACCGACTTCCTGGCCGTTCACCACGTACAGGTCGACGATGCGCAGGTCGCCGACGGTTGCGGCGAGCACGCGTCGTTGTTCGTCGGCGAACCCGGGAATGTCGGTGACGATGTCGGTCGGCGCCGCACGCGCCAGGAGCGCGACCCCGTTGTAGGTCTTCTGGCCGGAGGCGATGGACTCATAACCGAGCGCGCGAAGTGCGTCGACCGGAAACGCCTTCGTCTCCATCTTGATTTCCTGCAGTGCGACGATGTCCGGCTTCGACAGGGCCAGCCATTCTTCGAGGTGCGGCATGCGCACCTTCAGCGAGTTGACGTTCCAGCTCGCGATCTTCATGCCTTCAGCCAGCGCGCGGCTTCGACCGCGTAATAGGTCAGGATGGCGTCGGCACCGGCGCGTTTCATGCTGGTCAGGGCTTCGAGCGCGCAGGCGCGTTCGTCGATCCAGCCGTTCTGGCCTGCAGCCTTCAACATCGCGTACTCGCCACTCACTTGATAGACCATGGTCGGCGCGCCGAAGGCATCCTTCACCCGGCGCACGATGTCGAGGTAGGGCAGGCCGGGCTTGATCATCACCATGTCGGCGCCTTCCTGCAGGTCGAGTTCGACCTCGCGCAGGGCTTCGTCCGAATTGGCCGGGTCCATCTGGTAAGTGTATTTGTTGCCCTTGCCGAGGTTGCCGGCGGAACCGACGGCGTCGCGGAACGGGCCGTAGAACGCCGACGCGTACTTGGCCGAATAGGCGAGGATGCGGGTGTTCGGAAAGCCGTTGTTCTCGAGTTCGGCGCGGATCGCGCCAATGCGGCCGTCCATCATGTCGCTGGGGGCAACCACGTCGGCACCGGCTTCGGCATGCGACAGCGCCTGCTTCACCAGCGCGGCGACGGTGATGTCGTTCAGGACGTAGCCCTGTTCGTCGATGAGGCCGTCCTGCCCATGGGTGGTGAACGGGTCGAGCGCGACGTCGGTGATCACGCCGAGTTCCGGGAAGCGCGACTTCAATGCACGCACGGCGCGTTGCGCCAGACCGTCCGGATTCCAGGCTTCGACGCCGTCGAGCGACTTCGCTTCGGGCGGCGTCACCGGAAACAGTGCGATCGCCGGGACGCCCAGAGTCGCGGCTTCCTCGGCACGCGCCAACAGCACGTCGATCGACACGCGTTCCACGCCGGGCATCGAAGACACGGCCTCGATGCGATTCTTTCCCTCGTGCACGAAGACCGGCCAGATCAGGTCGTTCGCGCTCAATACGTGCTCGCGCATCAGTCGGCGCGAGAAGTCGTCGCGACGCATGCGGCGCAGTCGAGTATTCGGAAAGCTCATGGTGGACTCCGGTGCGGGCTGCGATTGTCCCAGCAGGCGCATGCTGGCGGCAAAGGGCGAACGCAAAGGCATCGACCTCCGGCGCATGACCTGCATCAGGGCGGTTGCGTTTGTCATGTGACAGCGCGCACACTTCCACACTTACCGACATTGATCGACCTTGGGGGTCGTATGCGACGGATTGCTGCACATATTCTGGGTGTTCTGGCACTGTGCATCGCCGGCAGCGCTGCCGCCCAGGATTATCGCTACGCCGTTTACGTCGATCGCGACGTCAATGCTGCCACCGGTTGCAGCGTCGTCCTTCCGGGCGGCACGGTCAACGGCGCCGAGGTGCGCGTCACCGCCAATGTCACCGGGACCACGGTCAGTTCGGTCACCACGGCGACCTGTGCCAGCGGCAGCTTCGGTGCCGAGTCGGCCTCGGGCGGACCCCACCCGGTCGGCCTCAACAACGGCGAGTCGGGCGCCGATGTCATCGAATTCGCGGCCAGTCGCGGACTGTTCGGCAGTGCCAGCGTGGTCCGTCTGACCCTCGCCAGCGAGAACGGCACCCTGGCCTCGACCGACTTCGTCGATCTCACCCAGGCCGGTGGACCGATCTTCCTGGCCCTCAACCGTGTCGCGATTCCCGCCCTGGGTGCCTTCGGTCTGTTGCTGCTGGTCGGCGCGCTGGTCTTTGTGGCGTCGCGACGACTGCGCCTCGGCATGGCCACCATCGGTGCATTGTTGATGGCTGGTGCCGTCTGGGCCGCGAATTTCGCGACCGATGGCGCGATCGGCGACTGGTCCGGAACGTCGCCGTTGGCGACCGATCCATCCGGTGACGCGACCGGCCCGGACATCGGGGCCGATGTGGTGGCGCTGTTCGGGGCCGAAGAGAACGGCCGCGTGTTCTTCCGCGTCGATGCCGTCGATGTCGAAAATCAGGCGCCGATCGCGGCAGCGCAGTCGCAGACCTATCTCGAAGATGCGGCCGCACAAGTCATCACGCTGACCGCCAGCGATGGCGATGGCGACCCACTGACCTTTGCCATCCAGTCGCCGCCGACCCGCGGCACGCTGGGCGCGATCACGCCGATCAATGCGACCTCCGCGTCCGTGACCTACACGCCGAATGCCGACGAGTTCGGGGCCGACAGCTTCAGCTTCGTCGCCAACGACGGCATCGTGAATTCGTTGCCCGCGGCGGTCAGCATCACCTTGACGCCGGTGAACGATGTGCCGGGCTTCACCGCCGGCCCGACCGTCACCATCGTCAAGGACATCGGCGCACAGACCGTCGACCCGTGGGCAACCGGCATCAGTGCCGGTCCGGCCAACGAGTCGGCGCAGACCCTCAGCTTCACGATCACCGCGAACGACAATCCCGGCCTGTTCAGTGTTGCCCCGGCCGTCTCGCCGACCGGCGTGCTGACCTTCACGACCGCGACGAACATCAATGGCACCGCCAATCTGAGCCTGCGCATCCAGGACAACGGCGGCGTGGCGAATGGTGGCGTCGACACTTCGGCGGTGCAGAATTTCATCATCACCGCGACACCGGTGAATGACGCGCCCAGTTTCACCAAGGGCGGCGACCAGACCGTGCTTGAAGACGCCGGCCCGCAGACGGTGAACCCGTGGGCGACCGCCATCAGCGCCGGCCCGGCCGACGAATCCGGCCAGACCCTGACTTTCAACGTGACCGGCAACACCAATGCCGCGCTGTTCAGCGCCGGCCCGGCGGTTAGCCCGACCGGTGCATTGACCTACACGCCGGCCGCAAATGCGAATGGCAGCGCCACGATCACGCTGACCCTGCAGGACAACGGCGGCACCGCGGACGGTGGCGCCGATACCTCGGCACCCCAGACCTTCGTCATCAACGTGACGCCGGTAAATGATGCACCAGCCTTCACGGTCGGACCGACGGTCACCGTGCTCAAGGACATCGGCGCGCAAACGGTGGATCCGTGGGCGACCGGCGTCAGTGCCGGTCCGGCCAACGAGTCCGCGCAGACGGTGAGTTTCACGGTCACCGCGAATGACAATCCGGGCATGTTCTCGGTGCAGCCGGCGGTGTCGCCGACCGGTGCGCTGACCTTCACGACGGCACCGAATGCGAACGGCACGGCCAACCTCAGTCTGCGCATCCAGGACAATGGCGGCGTGACGAATGGCGGCGTCGACACCTCGACGACGCAGAACTTCATCATCACGCTGACTGCGGTGAACGATGCGCCGAGCTTCACCAAGGGCGCGGATCAGACCGTTTCGGAAGACGCGGCGCCGCAGACGGTGAATCCGTGGGCGACCGCAATCTCGGCCGGTCCGGCCGACGAGTCGGGTCAGGCCCTCACGTTCAACATCACCGGCAACACCAATGCCGCGCTGTTCAGCGCCGGCCCGGCGGTCTCCCCGGCAGGCGTGCTGACCTACACCCCGGCCGCGAACGCGAACGGCAGTGCCACGATCACGCTGACCTTGCAGGACAACGGCGGCGTCGCGAACGGCGGCGTCGACACCTCGGCGCCGCAGACGTTCGCCATCAACGTGAGCGCCGTCAATGACGCGCCGGTGAACACGGTACCGGCGGGCCCCTTGTCGACCGGCGTCGGCGTGCCGCTGGCCTTTACCGGCCCGAACAGCATCAGCGTGGCTGACCTCGACGCCGCGGCCGGCAACATCACGACCACGGTGTCGACGACCATCGGCACGCTGAGTGCGACCGCGCAGAATGGCGCGGTCGTCACCGGCAGCGGCAGCAACAGCGTGTCGATCACCGACATCGTCGCCGACGTCAACGCGACCCTGCAGACGCTGAGCTTCAACAGCGCCGCCGGCGGCACCGGCACGATTTCGGTGCTGACCAGTGACCTCGGCAATACCGGAAGCGGTGGTCCGCAGTCCGATACCGACCTCATCGCGGTCAATGTCGATGCCGCGCCCGCCGTGCTGAGCACGACGCCGGGCGAAGGCGCGATCGTGCCGAACAACCAGGCGCTGGTGATCAACTTCACCGAGCAGGTGGATGTCGGTGCCGGCATCACCCTGACCTGCAGCGCCGGTCCGGTGACCCTGAGCAACACGACCGGCAGCAATGTGGCGAGCGTGACCCCGACCTATGCGGGAACCCTGCCGAGTGGCCCGTGCGTGCTGAGCGTGCCGGCCGCAGCGGTGACGGACGTGGATGTCATCGATCCGCCGCAACAGATGGCCGCACCGTTCGCGTTGAATTTCACGGTCGACGCCGCCCCCGCAGTCACGACGACGACGCCGGCCAACGGGGCCGGCAATGTCGCCGCGAACGCGACGATCACGGTGAACTTCAGCGAAAACGTCAACGCCACCGCCGGCGCCTTCGCGCTCGATTGCGGTGCCGGTGCGATTGCGCTGAGTCCGAACACCATCGCCAACGCCGGCACGATCACGATGACGCCCGCTACCGCGCTGCCGCCGACCAGCACCTGCACGGTCACGGTGGCCGCCGCCAACGTCACCGATGCCGACGCGGTCGACAATCCGGACAATCTGGTCGCGAATTACGTGTTCTCGTTCACCACCACCGACCCGGCGCCCACGGTCACGACCACCAATCCGCCCAATGGCGGCAGCGCCAGCGCGGCCGGCAACATCGTCGTGAACTTCAGCGAGAACGTGAATTTCGGCACCAGCAGTTTCACGATCAACTGCGGCGGAACGCAGACCTACACCGTGACCGGCACGGGTACCAATCAGGCCACGCTCGATCCGACGGTCAACCTGCCGCTCGGCGCCTGTGCCGTCACCGTCGTCGCGGCGCAAGTCACCGATACCGACGCGGTCGATCCGCCGGACACCATGGCGGCCGACTTCAACTTCAGCTTCACCGCCACCAATGCACCGCCGGTGCTGACGGCGGGCGGCACGCTC
Source organism: Lysobacterales bacterium (assembly GCA_016721845.1). Taxonomy (NCBI): domain Bacteria; kingdom Pseudomonadati; phylum Pseudomonadota; class Gammaproteobacteria; order Lysobacterales; species Lysobacterales bacterium. The sequence goes on along the minus strand of JADKHK010000003.1, from coordinate 329,176 downwards.
AACTACACCGAGAACGATCCGGCGACGGCCATCGACACGACGATCACGGTGGCCGATCCGGACACGGCGACGCTGGCTAGCGCGACCGTGACGATCAGCGCCAATTTCGCCGCCGCTGAAGATGCGCTGGCGTGCGCGTCCGCGCCTTGCACTGCGGGAGGCATCGTTGTCGGCGGCAGCGCCGGCGCGTTGACCTTGACCGGCTCGGCACCGCTGGCGACCTATCAGGCGGCATTGCGCGCTGTCACCTATGTCAATTCGTCGAACAATCCGTCGACGCTCGCGCGCACCGTGACCTGGGTCGGGAACGACGGCATTGCCGCGAGCACGGCCGTCACCAGCACCGTCAATGTTGCCGCGGCCAATGATGCCCCGGTCGCCAATGCGATCAGCCCGGCGGCCTTCAATGAAGACACCCAGAGCATCGTCACGCTGAGCTACAGCGACGCTGAAGGCGACCTTGCCACCACCTGCGCGATTTCTGCGCCGGTCAACGTGACCGTGACCCAGGCCTGTGCCTGTGCGGCCGGTGTCTGCACGGTCGGTGTGACCGGTTCGCCGCTGAACTACAGCGGTGCCGCGAGCTTCGGTTACACCGTGACCGCGGCCGCACAGGCCTCGAACGTCGCGACCGCGACCCTGTCGATCCTGCCGGTGGACGATGCCCCGGTCGCGAATGCGATCAGCCCGCCGGCCTTCAATGAAGATGTGCAGAGCCTCATCACGCTCAGCTACACCGACCCGGACAGCGATCTGGCGACCACGTGTGCGGTGGCAGCGCCCACCAACATCACCGTGACCCAGGCTTGCGCCTGCGCTGCGGGCGTCTGCACCGTCGGTGTCACCGGTACGCCGACCAACTACAACGGCGCGGGAAGCTTCACCTTCACGGTGACCGCGAATGCCGTGCTGTCAAACAGCGCCACCGCGACCCTGTCGATTCTGCCGGTCAACGACCCGCCGGTTGCGGCGAATATCACGCCAGCGGCCTTCAACGAAGACACGCAGAGCCTCATCACGCTCAGCTATACCGACCCGGAGAGCGATCTCGCGACCGCCTGCGCGATCACCGCGCCGACCAATGTCACGGTCACCCAGGCCTGCGCCTGTGCGGCCGGCGTCTGCACGGTCGGGGTGACTGGCGCGCCGCTGAATTATTTCGGTTCGGCCAGCTTCGCCTACACGGTGACTGCGGGTGGCCAGCCCTCGAACAACGCGACCGCGACCTTGACGATCAATCCCGTCAACGATCCGCCCGTGGCCGACAACGAGGCCTATGACTTCATCGGCAATACCGAGTTGCGCGTCGATCTGGCCGCCGGCACCACACCGAACACCACGACCGGTGCCGGTACTGGCGTGCTCACCGGTGACAGTGATCCGGTCGAGGGCAACGCAATCACCGTCAGTTCGATCACGGTCGGTGCCTGCACCGACAACGTCGCGCCACTGACTTGCACCGATGCCGCCGTCGGCACCGTCGCCATGAACGCCAACGGCAGCTTCAGCTTCGTGCCAGCCGCAGGTGATGCCGGTGCGACTGAATCGTTCACCTACATCGTCACCGACAACGGCACACCGAGCCCGGCCAGTTCGGCCCCGGCGACCGTTACGCTGACCCGCTTCAACCGCGTCTGGTACGTCAAGAACGACTCGGCTGCAGGTGGGAACGGAACCTCGGCGACGCCGTTCGACACGCTGGTCGAGGCGCAGACGGCCTCGGTCGCGAACGACACGATCTTCGTCTACTTCGGCACCGGCACGACCAATGGCCAGAACGCCGGCATCGTGCTCAAGAACGGCCAGTCCTTGCTTGGCGAATTCGAAGGGCTGTCGCTGCCGGTCAATCTGAATGCCAATGGCGCACCTACGGTACTGGTGCCGGTCCCGACGGCCACTGCTTGCGGCGGCGCACCGTGTCGTCCGTTGATCGGAAACTCTGGCGCCGGCAGCAATGTCGTGGCGGCGACCGATGTCATTCCCGCGGTCATCGGTGGATTCCGTATCGACCCGCCGGGCGGCGCCTCGAATGCCATCGACGTCACCACCAATGTCGCGTTCGTCGGCACGGGCACGCTCGATATCCGCAACAACATCGTCATCGACGCGGGCGCCGAGGGCATCGACATCAATGCCAACGGCACCGGTGCCAATGCGCTGACTTTGCTGCTCCACGACAACCAGTTGCAGGCAACGACCGGCAACGCGATCGATATCGTGCGCACCGCCGGCACGCTGACAATCACTGCGTTCGACGACAACGTGGTCACCGGCGCGGCGCTCGCCAACGGCATCGTGGTCACCGGCGCGACCTTCGACACGGTCGCCGGCAATCCGATTGTGGCGGTACCTGGCGGCACGACGACCATCGGTGTCAGCGGTGATGGTGTTGGCACGGGTGGCCTGCTGCTCACGACGGTTGTCGGCGAACTCGCGTTCACCGATCTCGACATCTTCAATGGTGCCGGTACCGGTCTTGGCGTCACCTCCACGGGCGCACTCAACGCGGCGGCCGGCACCGGTTTCCGCATCTCGGTGCCTGCAGGGGTCGCGACCGTCGACACCAGCACCGGTCCGGCGGTATCGATCAACAACGCCTCGATCTCGTTGCCACTCAACTTCCTGCGCAGCACCAATTCGACGACCAATGGCGTGTCGCTGGTCAATGCCTTCGGCGCGCTTGCGGGCACGGCGCTGTCAGCCAGCGGTGGCCAGATCACCGATCCGGGAGCGGCCTCCGGAACCGCAGTGAACATCAGCGGCGGCACCGGCAACATCACGCTCGCCCTCCCGATCACGAACAGCTCGGGACGCGCGGTCGACGTGAATACGCGGGCCAGCGATACCGTCCTGTTCTCGGGCGCCGTCGCCGAAACCGGCACCGGCATCTCGCTGACCAACAACGGCGGCGCGACCATCAATTTCACCGGTGGCCTGACCGCAAGCACCGGCACGAACGCCGCGTTTGCCGCGACGGGCGGTGGCACGGTCAGTGTGACCGGCGCGACGAACACGCTGGCGACGACGACCGCGACGGCATTGAATGTCGCCAACACCACGATCGGTGCGGGTGGCTTGACGTTCCGGAGTATTGCCGCCAACGGTGCAACCAACGGCATCGTGCTGAACACCACGGGTGCGGGTGGCCTGACCGTCACCGGAACTGGCGCGGCTGGAACCGGCGGCACCGTGCAGAACAGCACGGCGACCGGCATTCTGCTGAACTCGACTGGCCCGGTGAGCCTGAGCTCCATGGTGGTGTCCGGCAGCGCCGACGACGGCATCAACGGCGCGTCGGTGAATGGCCTGACCTTGACGGGCCTGAGCTTGGTCAACAACGGCAATTCGACGACCGATGAAGGTCTGGAGTTGACTCAGTTGAGCGGTGCGGCATCGTTGACGAGCAACACCTTCACCGGCTCGGCGCACAACCACGTCTACCTTCAGAACACGAGCACGACGGTTTCCTCGCTGGCAATCACGAACAATACGTTCAATGCCAACAATGCGGCGACCGGCAACCATGCCCTACTGATCGAAGGCCTGACCGGAGCGCCCACCTTCACCAGCATCAACATCGCGTCGAATCAGTTCATCAGTGCGCAGTCCATCGGTGTGCAGGTCGCTGCAAACAACACGACGTCGATGCCCAGCCTGACGATCAGCGGCAATACGTTCACCAACAACATCCTGGCCGTCGACGTTTCGTTGATCCAGGCGGCGAACGTGACCTTTACCGCATCGAACAACATCGTCACGACGAATCGTGCATCCGGCAGTCATGCGCTCAACTCGAACCAGGGCATTCCGAGCACCGGGACGGTGCAAGGGCGCATCGCGAACAACACGATCGGTACGGCCGGCGTCACCGGCTCGGGTTCGCCGATTGGCAACGGCATTCGTGTTGTCGGCAACGACAATGGCACGAAGCGCTACATCGTCACCGGTTCGACGATTCGGGAAACCCGTCAAGGTCGAGGGATCGAGATCGTGAATCGCAACGGTACCGGGCCGATGGACGCCACCGTCACCAGCAACAATGTGAACACCGACGCGCAACCTGCAGACCTCCCCCTGTCTGGCATCATCGTCCAGTCCAACTGCGCGGCCACCTGCAACACCCTGCGCGCCGACATTGCGACCAACACCGTGGCGGTGCCCTCGGGAGGCTGCGCATTCGACCTGACCGGTGTCTGTCTGGCCTTGGTACGCACCGGCGCGACATCGACTTGCCAACTGGTCGATCGCGTGCCGACGGGCGCAGCAACCGCCAATGCCGAACTTATCGCGAACAATCCGGCGAGCTCGAGCACGTCGGCATCGGCCGCGTGCACTGTGATTCCCGGTCCGATCGTGGTGCCACCGTGAGCGGCCTCTGTCTATTCAACTGTGAATCGGGCGGCGGCGTCGCCTCGACCCAAGGGAGTGTGTGATGGCTGAGCCGTTCCTTTCCGAAATTCGCTTGATGAGTTTCGGTTTTCCCCCCAGAGGCTGGGCGTTGAGTGATGGGCAACTCTTGCCAATCAACCAGAACCAGGCGTTGTTCTCATTGCTCGGCACGACCTTCGGCGGCGACGGGCGCGTGAATTTCGCCTTGCCGGACCTGCGTGGGCGCACGCCGATTCACGTCGGCAGCGGCCACACCTTGGGTGAGCGAGGTGGCGAACAGGCGCATACGCTCAGCATCGCCGAATTGCCCCAGCACACCCATGTGGCCTATGCCGCCCAGCAGGCCGGTGCAGCCTCGCCGGCTGTACCAGTAGGCAACCTGTTCGCGAAAACGACATTGCCGCTGTACCACGCTGCGGATACCAACCTGACGGCCCTCGCTGCGTCGACGGTCACGAATATCGGCGGCTCCCAGGCGCATCTGAACATGCAGCCATACCTGACCCTGTCGTTCTGCATCGCCCTGCAGGGCATCTTCCCGTCGCCGACCTGAGGAATATCGATCATGGCCCAACCCTATGTCGGCGAGATCCGCATGTTCGCGGGCAACTTCGCCCCCGCCGGATGGATGTTTTGCGAAGGCCAGTTGCTGCCGATCAGCGAAAACGAGACGCTGTTCCAGTTGATCGGCACGACCTATGGCGGGGATGGCCAATCGACCTTCGCACTGCCGGATTTGCGTGGACGTATCCCGATCCACCAAGGCAACAGCTTTACCCTGGCCGAAACCGGCGGCGCCGAAGAAATCACCCTGACCATCAACCAGATTCCGGCCCATTCTCACCCCTATCTCGGCACCCAGTCGCCCGCGACGGACACGAATCCGCAAGGCAATGTCGTTGCCCAGGCCACGACCTTCGATCCCTACCAGTCGACCCCTGGTGCCATCGCAATGGCGGCACAGTCGCTGTCGTCCGTAGGCGGAAGCCAGCCGCACACGAACTTCCAGCCCTACCTGTGCGTGAACTTCATCATCTCGCTGTTCGGCATTTTCCCGAGCCCAACCTGAGGAATCGGACATGGATCCGTTTGTCGCAGAAATCAGGATTTTCCCCTTCAACTTTGCGCCACGAGGTTGGGCTTGGTGCGATGGGCAGCTGCTGCCCTTGTCTCAGAACACCGCGTTGTTCTCGCTTCTGGGCACCACGTACGGTGGCAATGGCAAGAGCAACTTCGCGCTCCCGGATTTGCAAGGTCGGGCGCCAATGCACCCGGGGCAAGGGCCAGGCTTGTCCTTGCACGATCTCGGCGAAACCGGGGGTTCGGAGACCGTTACGCTCCTCGAGAGCGAGATGCCGGCACACATCCACTCGGTGAACGCGAGCGGCGCACCTGCGGATGCGCAGACGCCGGCAGGGTTCTCGCCGGCACGCGTGATCGGGACCTTGCCCTATCTCGCGCCCGCGGGTGCGACGCTCGTCCCGATGTCGACGAGCACGATCGCTCCCGCCGGCGGCGACCAGCCGCACAACAACATGATGCCGTACCTGACCTTCTACTTCTGCATCGCGCTGCAAGGCGTGTTTCCGCCGCGCACCTGAGGACAGTTCCATGCAACGTCGATCATTCCTGAGAAATGCCGTTTGCGTGGGCGCCTGCGCCAGCCTGTTCGCGCCGATCAAGGACGTGCTTGCGTCCGAAGACGGGTCGACCGGGAAGATCGGACTCAAGTTCCAACAACTCGAGATTGGCGATGCGTCCTCCTCTGCCGCGTCGCTGAAGGTGCGCGTGTCGCCGCGCCAATTGGCGGCGGCCGACGAGCCGCTGCGCGTGCGTGCCTGGTTTGCGACCGATTCCGGTGTCCAGGCGTTCGACCTGGCGAGTTTTGGTCGGGGTGGCGCCAGCCAGGGATTGCGCTTCCATGCCGACACCCGACGCTTGCTCGGCTTCGAGCTGGTCCACGGCCGCGCACTGGATGACTGCCTCGTGGCGGCCGGCTGCATGGTCCAGGGCGCATTCTCGTCCGGGCTGGGTGCCGGTCGATATCAACTGTCCGTGCATCGCGATGGCCACGACCTCGCCGCCGTCGACCTCGACGTGAGTCCTGTTGCCGCGTGAAGGCTTCGGACCTGCGGTCTGCGATCGAGCAGATCGTGGCTGCACTGAATCGGCAGGCCGGTCGATGGTGCCTGCGCGACGAGGTCGAGGCCGACCAGCCCTTCGTCGACGCCTTGTACACCGCGATCCGCTGGGATGAGCTGGCGCCGGTGCCGTGGCCGGACGAGGCCAAGCGCGCCTTCCTGCGCGAGCAGTCGCGGCTGCAGGCCGACCATTATCGGCGCAACTATCCGGGCGCGGCGCTATGCGTGATCGAGCGCGACCAGGTACCGGTGGGCCGCTTCTACCTGTACGCGTCGCCAAGCGAATTCCGGCTGATGGACATCGCGCTGCTGGCCGAATGGCGAGGGCGCGGCGACGGCGAGCGCATGCTGCGGGCCCTGATGCAGGTGGCGCAGGAACAAGGCCGCAGCATCACCCTGCACGTCGAACCGAACAACCCGGCACAGCGGCTGTATGCCCGACTCGGTTTCGAACTGCGCGAAGACAAAGGCGTCTACCACTTTCTCGGCTGGACACCACCGCTCAGTTGAACACCGCCTCGTAGAGCGGACCGCGTGCGTCGGGCTGCAAGGGCACCAGGAACACGTCGATCTCGCCGAGTGCGGGGTGCGCCAGCCGGAACGTCGCCTGTGCCAGCCGGTGCGTGTGCGACGTGAAGATCAGCGCGAACGGCTGCGTGCGCGGGGACGGCGACTTCAGGCGCGCCACGTCCAGCAACGCCAGCACGTCCGCCGTTCCGTTCACGGCAAATCGCTGACCGACCAGCGGGTCGAACTGTTCGGGCGTGAGCGTGGCGAGATCGAGCATGCAGCCTCCAATCGGGCGCGCAGCCTCGCGCTTCGGGCTGCCTGCGGTCAAGCCTCTGCGCTAATCTCGCCGCAGAGACGGAGATCCCCATGAGCGCGTCGATCGACCTGTACAGCTTCATCCATTTCGATCGCGGCTCACGCGTGCGCTGGCTGGCGAACGAGCTTGGACTCACGATCAAGGAGCATCGTCTCGATGCCCGCGCCGGCGAGCACAAGGGTGCGGCCTATCGGGCCGTCAACCCGACCGGCCTGGTTCCGGCGATCGTGCAGGATGGCGTCACCCAGTTCGATTCGGCCGCGATCTGCCTGCATCTGGCCGAAACCCATCGCGACGCCGGGCTCGCGATTTTCGAGGGTGAAGCCGGTCGCGCCGAATTCCTGAGCTGGTACTTCTTTGCCGCCAGCACGATGGACGCCGCAACCTATCCGTTGATGGTCTACAAGATGTTCCAGCCCGACCCGGCGATGCTGGAAGCCTCGACCCAGCGCCTGATGACCCATCTGGCGACACTGGATCGGCGCATGCTCGACCGCGATTGGGTCTGCGGGCGCTTCACCATCGCCGACATCCTGTTCGGGCACGGGCTGGAATTGCAGCGTCGGTGCGACGTGAACTTCGCCGAGTTTCCAGGACTGGCCGCCTATCATGCGCGCTTGAAGGCGCGACCGGCCGGGGCCGGCCTGTTCGCGAACTGAGAGCGACTGCGCTTGCCGAAAGCGGCACCGCCTCGCCAGAATGCCGGGCCCGCCTGCTGATCGCGGCGGCGCCGGAACCGAATCGGGGAGAGTCGTGTGACAGGCATTCTGGTCGTCGAGCGTTCGGCGACATTGCATCATCTGCTGACCCGCACGCTGCAGGCGGCGCAGACCGGTTCCTGGTCGGAACTCTCCAGTTACGCCGACACGCTCGACCACCTCAGCCGCGCTACCGACATGGGCCAGCCCTATGGCTTGCTGATTCTCGGCGCGCCGGCACGCATGAGCCGTGACTTCGAGGACCTGCTGATCTACCTGCGCAATCCGCGCGTGCGCAAGACCGCGGTGCTGCTGCTCGCCCACGAAAAGAACCCGGCCATTGACAGCTTCGTGTCGGATCGGCCGGACGCGCAGTTCCTGCTGTGGTCGAATTTCTCGCGTATCCCGACGGTGATCGGCCAGTTGCTGCCCCAAGCGGCGCCCGTGGCCGCGCGATCGATCGACAGTGCCAGCCCGCAGCTCGAGAGCGCGATTTCGCTGCCGGCACCGACGGTTGATCTCGCTGCGATCGGCGCGTCTCCGACGCCGCTGGCGCCGGTCGACAAGCTTGGCATACGCGTGCTGTTCGTCGACGACTCGGCCAGCATCCGGCTCGCCTACAAGCAGCTGCTCGACCGCAACGGCTATGACTGCGACACCGCCGGCACCATCACCGAAGCCTTCAACAAGGCCGCCGCCGGACACTATGACCTGTTCATCGTCGACTACTTCCTGCCGGACGGCAACGGCGACGAGTTGTGCCGGCGACTGAAGGCGCTGCCGGCGACCGCGAACGGCACCATCGCCATCATCACCGGTACGTACCGCGAAGACGTGATCAAGCGCTGTCTCGAAGCCGGTGCGGTGGAATGCACGTTCAAGAACGAGGCCAAGGAATTGTTCCTCGCGCGCATGGGCGGTCTGGCGCGACAGATCCGTCTGCAGAAGAACGCCGGCAGCGAACGCCAACGCCTCGACGGCATCCTCGGTTCGGTCGGCGATGGCGTGTTCGGCGTCGATGCCCAGGGCGTGATCAATTTCGTGAACCCGACGGCGCTGCGCATGCTCGGCCACGACGACGAGTCGGCCCTGCTCGGCATGAATGCCCAGCACGCCATCCATCATTCCGATGAACAAGGGCGCGCGCTGCGCGACGAGGATTCGCCCTTGCTGCAGGTGTATCGCAGCGGCGAGTCGGTCGCGCGCATCGAGACCGTGTTCTGGAATGTCGAGCGCGAGGCGGTGCCGGTGGAGTGCTCGGTGCTGCCGCTCGAATTCGGCGGTCGGCGCGAAGGGTCGGTGGTCGTGTTCCGCGACATCGGCGAGCGCCGCAATACCGATCGCCTGCGCTGGGAGTTGATCCACGATCCGCTCACCGGATTGTTCAACGGGCGTCATTTCGCGCAGTTGCTGGCACAGGACATCGGGCGCCGACGCGAGCACGGCGGCTACGGCGCGCTGCTCTATTTCGATGTCGATCGTTACACCCACATCGTCGATGCCGGCGGTCCCGCAGTCGGCGATCGCCTGGTCGCCGATTTCGCCGAAGCCTTGGGCAAGCGCCTGCGCGAAGGCGACGTGCTGGCGCGGCTCGAAGGCGATCGCCTCGCGCTGCTGCTGACCGGCGCCCAGCTCGACCATCTGTTCTCGCTGGCGGACAGTTTCCGCGAGCTCGCACACAGCTGCTACTACACGGTCAACCAGCATCGTCGCCATGCCACGGTATCGCTGGGCGTTGCGGTGGTGTCGCGCGACACGCCGAGTGCCGAATACGTGCTCGAACACGCGCGCGTCGCGTGCAAGACCGCCAAGCATCGCGGTCGCGACCAGACCCAGATCTGGGTCGGCGAACATGACACCCGCATCGCGCGCGAACTGGAAGCCGGCTGGACCGCCAAGCTGCGCGAAGCGATCGAGGAAAACCGCTTCGAATTCGACGTGCAGCCGATCGTGCCGCTGGCGGCGCTGCCGCAGAACGAATCTGAAATCACCGAACAGCAGGGTTGGCGGCTCGGTGCGCCGGGCCACGAGATCTTGTGCGAGCTGCTGCTGCGCATGCGCGACAAGCGCGGCGAATACGTTTCGCCGGGCGTGTTCGTGCCGCTGGCGGAACGTGTCGGGATGATGCCGAAGATCGACCTGTGGGTGGTGCAGCACGCACTGGCCGAACTGGGTAGCCGCCGCGATCTGTTCGGTCGTATCGCGTTCAACATCAACCTGTCGAACCAGACCCTGGCCGATTCCGAATCGATGGCGCTGATCACCAATGCCATCCGTGCTGCCAATGTGCCGGCGCGGACGCTGGTGTTCGAGATCACCGAGACCAGCGAGATGACGTCGATGCACACCGTGCGTCGGTTCATGAATCAGCTGCGCGAACTCGGCTGTCGCTTTGCCCTCGACGACTTCGGTACCGGGTTTTCATCGTTCACGCACCTGCGCCACCTGCCGGTCGACTTTGTGAAGATCGAAGGCAGCTTCGTCGAGGGCATGGCCGACAATGAGCTCGATCACACCATGGTCGAGTCGATCGCGAATCTGGCGAAGTCGATGAAGCTGGCCGTGATCGGCGAGCATGTCGATTCCTATGCGACCCTGGTCGCACTGCGCCAATGCGGTGCCGAATACGCACAAGGTCATTGGCTGGGCGAACCGCGGCGGCTCGCGGGCCTGGATCTCGCGGCCCTGCTGCCGCGCTGACGATGCCCGGCGAACGCAGCCTGCGCATCGCGATCGGCCTGTTCCTCGCGCTCGCGGCTGCGAGTCTGATCGGGCCCTGGTTGCGTCCCTTCGATGCCTGGCAGACCGATTGGGCGCAGTTGCAGATCGCGCCGGGCATCACCCATGGCCACTGGCTCGGCTCGGATGCGATCGGTCGCGACGTGTTCGTGCGCACGCTGCTGGCCGGACGTGTGTCGCTGCTGCTCGGCTTCGGCGCCGGCGCGATCGCGCTGCTGTTCGGGCTCGCTTACGGCGCACTCGCCGGCACGCTGGGCGGGGGCGCCGAACGCCTGATGATGCGTGCGCTGGATGTCGTGTCGGCGCTGCCCTTCCTGTTGATCGTGGTGCTGCTGCTGACCCTGTTCGGGCGCAGCGGCACATTGCTGGTGGTCGCGGTCGGTGCCTATGCCTGCATCGATCTCGCGCGCATGCTGCGGGCCGAAGCAGCGCGCCTGCGCGTGCTGCCCTTCGTGCAGGCCGCGCGTGCGCTCGGCGCCGGTCCGTGGTGGCTGCTGACCCGCCATATCGCGCCGAACCTGCTCGGGTTTGCCGTCGTCTACCTCAGCCTCGCGATACCGCAGGCCATTCTGGTCGAGTCCTTCCTGAGCTTTCTCGGTCTGGGGCTCGACGAGCCTTCGGTCAGTCTCGGCGGCCTGTTGGCCGAAGGCGTTCAGGAACTGGAGGACGCGCCATGGGTCTTGCTGGCGCCGGCCGGTTTCCTGGCGCTGCTGCTGATCGCCTTCACCCTGCTCGGCGATGCGTTGCGCGCGCGTCTGCAGCAACGCGGTGCGGCATGAGCGTGGCCAAACTTGCGCTGCGCGGACTGGCGGTGCGTTATCGCGACGGCAGCGCGGTCCTGCGCGATGTCGGCTTCGATCTCGCTGCGGGTGAATGCCTGGCCGTGCTCGGCGAGTCGGGCAGCGGGAAGTCGACGCTGGCGCGTACCGTGATCGGGTTGTTGCCAGCGACTGCCGTGAGCACCGGCGAGATGCGCTTCGACGGCGAGATCATCGACCCGGCCCTGTCGCCGCGCCTGCGCGGACGCCGCATCGGCATGGTCTTTCAGGACGCCGCGGCCAGCCTGCATCCGCTGCGCCGGATCGGTACGCAACTCGACGAAGCCTTGCGTCGCATCCAGGCCGGCCGCACGGTTGCCGACGCACTGGGCGAAGTCGGCCTCGACGCGTCGCCGGCGTTTGCCGAGCGTTTTCCGCACGAGCTCTCCGGTGGCCAGCGGCAACGCGTGATGATCGCGCTGGCGCTGGCCGCGTCGCCCGATCTGCTGATCGCCGACGAGATCACGTCCGCGCTTGATCCGCTGGCCGCACACGCGATGCTCGATCTGCTCGCGCGCCTGCAGCGCGAGCGGCGGTTGACGATGTTGTTCATCAGCCACGACCTGCACATGGTCCGGCGCATCGCCGATCGCGTTCTGCTGCTGCGCCATGGCGCGATCGATACGCTGGTCGACACGGCCACGTTCTTCACCACACCGCCCAGCGACTACGCGCGATTGTTGCTGGCGGCGATCGAGCGCGGTCCCACGCCATCGCCGGTCGCCGGCGAACCGGTGTTGCAGGTACGGGCACTGTCGGCCGACTACGGCAATCGCCCGGCCCTGCGCGACATCGATCTGGACTTGCCGCGTGGCGGTGCGCTCGGCGTGATCGGCGCTTCCGGCAGCGGCAAGTCGACTCTGGCGCGGGTGTTGCTCGCCCTGCAAGCGGGACAGGCGCGCCGGCTGCACATCGCCGGTGCCGACCCCTTCGTGCTGTCGCGCGCGGCCCGCAAGGCCTGGCGGCGGCGTGTGCAAATCGTGTTCCAGGATCCCGGCACCGCGCTCGATCCGGGGATGACGGTGGCGGAGACCTTGCGCGAGCCCTTGCGTCTGCATGGCATCGGCGACGCCGTCACGCAGTCGGCACGGGTGCTCGAACTGCTGGCCGCGGTGCAACTCGACGCGACGCTGGCCACACGCCATCCGCGCCAGTTGTCGGGTGGACAAAAACAGCGCGTCGCAATCGCCCGTGCGCTCGCGCTGGAGCCCGAGCTGCTGGTCTGCGACGAAGCGGTATCGGCGCTCGACCTGTCGGTCCAAGCCGAAATCCTCGCGTTGTTGCGCGAGTTGCAACGGGCACGTGGCCTGAGTCTCGTCTTCATCTCGCACGATCTCGCCGCCGTGCGCGCACTCTGCGACCGCGTGCTCGTGCTTGAACAGGGCCGTGTCGTCGAACAAGGCACGACCGTCGATGTGCTGGCGCGACCCCGGCACGCACACACGCGGGCTTTGCTGGCGGCGAGCGCCTGAATTGCCAGCATTTGGACTGCTGACCGCCACCCCGGCGGCCGCTTCTGCTTGCGCCGAGTCATTCTTGAGGAGTAGATTCAAGACATTGTCGCAAGAGGCTGATTTATATGTGGCTTCTGATTGCCATTCTCACCATGCCCCTGATCCTCCTGGCCAGTCTGCGCCGGGTCCGCGAGGGCGAAGCGGCGCGCCTGCAGCGGTTCGGTCGGCCTGCCGGCGTGCTGCCGGCCGGTGTGCACTGGTTGCTGCCCGGTGAGGCGATTGCGACGCGCGTTTCCCTGCTCGGCCGCCATCTCGAGTTGGCACCGCGACGCGTGCATGCCGGCGCCTACAGCGCGCGCGTCGGTGGCCGCGTCTACTTCCAGGTGCTGGATGCCGAGCGCGTGCAGACCAGCGATGCCGGCGTCGACGCGCGCGTGCACGACGCCTTGCTCACCCAACTCACCGGTTCCTTGCCGCAACTGGCCGAGTTGTCGCCAGGCGAGCGCAATCACTGCCTGCGCGACGATCTGCGCCAGTTGCTGCGGCAGGACGGAATTCTGCTGACCCGGCTCGAACTCGCGATCGAGACCAACTGCATCGGCTGAACGGTTGTCGGCATCGTGCCGGCTGCGGATACTCGCGATCCTTCCACGGCGGGATCGACCATGCGTGCAACGACCTTGTTCCTCGGCCTGATCGCGTCTTGCGTGGTTGCCGCCGCGCCGCCGGCGGCCGACCTGATCGTGCATGACGCGCGCATCTACACGGTCGATGCGACGCATCCGGTCGTGCAGGCGCTGGTCGTGCGCGACGGGCGCGTCGTCTTCGTCGGCAGCACGCGCGAGGCGATGACGTTCCGCGCCGCGAAGACGCAAGTGCTCGATCTCGACGGTGCCGCCGTCATTCCCGGGATGATCGATGCGCACGCGCACCTGCTTGGTCTCGGCCAGAGCCTGCAGACGATCGACTTGCGCGGGACTGCGTCCTTCGACGCGGTGATCGCCCGGGTCGTGGAACGCCGCGCTGCGACCGTGCCGGGCCGCTGGATCGTCGGCCGCGGCTGGGACCAGAACGACTGGGCCGATACCCGTTTCCCGGAACACGCGGCGTTGAGCGCAAACACCGCCGACCATCCGGTGTTGCTGGAACGCGTCGATGGCCATGCCGTGCTCGTCAACGCAGCGGCGCTGAAGGCCGCGGGCATCACCCGCGACACACCCGACCCGGCCGGTGGCCGCATCGAACACGATGCCGAGGGCGAACCCAGCGGCGTCCTGGTCGACAACGCCATCGATCTGGTGACGAAGGTGATGCCGGCAGCGACGCCGGACGAATTGCGCGATGCGGTGACCCGCGCCATCGCGGAACTGCAGCGCTGGGGCCTGACCGGCATCCATGATGCCGGTGTCACGCGCGACGTGATCGCGGTCTACGAGGCACTCGCGCGCGAAGGTCGCCATGGCCTGCGCAACTACGTGATGGTGGCCGGCAACGACGCCGACATCGATTGGGCCCTGCAACGCGGTGCGCAGAACGGTCTGTACGACGGCCGATTGTGGATTCGCTCGATCAAGCTCTCGGCCGATGGCGCGCTCGGTTCGCGCGGGGCCTGGCTGCTCGAACCCTATGCCGATGCGCCCGGCCACTCGGGTCTGGCGACCTTGCCGGCCGGGCGCGTGCGCGCGGTCGCCACCCGGGCCTTGAAGGCCGGATTCCAGGTCAATACCCACGCCATCGGCGATCGTGCCAATCGTGTCGTGCTCGACGAACTCTCCGAAGCCCTGGATGCGGTGCCGGTGGCCGACCACCGCTTCCGCATCGAGCATGCGCAGATCCTGCATCCGGACGATCTCGCGCGCTTCGCCGAACTCGGCGTGATCCCGAGCATGCAGAGCAGCCACCAGACCAGCGACATGTACTGGGCCGGCGTGCGCATCGGCCCGACGCGCGAACTCGGTGCGTATGCATGGCGCTCCCTGCTCGATACCGGCGTCATCGTCCCGAATGGCTCCGACCTGCCGGTCGAGCTGACCAATCCGCTGATCTCGTTCCACGCCGCCGTGTCGCGCCAGGATGCAAAGGACTGGCCGGCCGGCGGCTGGCATCCCGAGCAGCGCATGACCCGCGACGAGGCCCTGAAGTCGATGACGCTGTGGCCGGCCCAAGCCGCGTTCATGGAAGCCGAGGTCGGTTCGCTCGGGGTCGGCAAGCGCGCCGACTTCGTCGTGCTCGATCAGGACCTGATGCGGGTGCCGGCGGAACTGATCCTGCGCACGCGCGTGCGGCAGACCTGGCTGGGCGGCGAGCGCGTCTACGCGGCCGACTGATCAGATCGCCGTTGCGCGGTCGAGCATGCCCTGAAACAACGCGATCGCGACCAGCAGCACGGTCAACCCGTCGGCCACCAGTGCACCGACCTGTTGCACGGTCGGCAGCCAGGCGCCGTCGACCCCGTGGATCCGTTCCTGGCGACGCACGAACCAGCGCACTCCGAGCAACAGGCACTGCAAGGTCAGACCGATCCCGATCAACACCGGCGTCGGTGCGACCGGCGCATTCGGCATGCCGGGAACGACCGTGAGCAACACCGCCAGCAGGGCGATGATGACGCCGCGGAAGCTGTCACCGATCATCGTGGACGGCCCGCGGCGGCGTCAGCGATGCAGGTCGCCGGCACGTTCCGGCTGGTACACGAGTTCGGAGACGCGTACTTCGATCGGCGCGCCACCCGGACCCGGCCACTCGATCGAGTCGCCCACGGTCAGGCCAAGCATCGCGGCGCCCACCGGTGCCAGCACCGACACGTGCTCGCCATCGGCCCGGGCGTCACGTGGATACACCAGCGCACGCTGGAACGACTCGCCCGCGCCGGTGCGGAAGCGCACCACGGAATTCATCGTCACCACGTTCGCGGGCATCTGTTCCGGTGCCAGCACGTCGGCACGATCGAGCTCGGACCGCAACTGCGTTCGGGCCGCAGCGTCGAAGGGCAGGGTCGCGAGCACGGCCTCCAGACGTTCAAGATCGCGCGACGACACGGTGATGGCGGGCTTCTGGTTCATGTCCACTCCAATGAACGCGGCCCGACTGGACCGGCCGGGCGGCAAAGGCGAATCAGGGTCGGGCGGCAGACAACGCCGAGCGCAGTTCGCGCAGCTTCGCCTTGACCGCGGCCTCGTGTTTCGGACCAAGGCGTATCAGGAACTTCTGGCCGGCGGACGCGGATTCAAGGGGGGCATCGACATAGGCCCAGCTGCCCTTGTCGTTCAGTGCGACGACAATCGGCGCCGTCGGCTCCGGCGCGGCGATCAGATGATCGAGCACGGCGACGAAACGGTCGTTGAAATGGCCCTGCGGATAGCCGAGTTCGCGGTACGCCTGTTGCATCAGCGGATACAGGCGCAGGTACAGGGCGACAGCCGCCGCCGTATCGACGCCGGTCAGGACCGCGACATGGGCGTCGTAGCGTGCGCTGTTGGCCGGACCGATGACTGTCGTGCCACCGCTCTCCTGGACGAAGAACGCGCCGGTCGCGGGCTTGGCGGGCCACAGCTGCGTCGACACCTTGCGGTTCGGCAGGGCATCGACGAACGCGACGAAGCGCGCAAGCAGATGCTCGGACACCAGCCATTGCGCCAGCTGCGGATGCGCGAACAAGGCATTCAGCGCGTCGCGCACATAGGCATCGCTGTCGAACAGGTCGGGCAGCGGTTCGTTCGCGGTCGTCGCCACCGGCGGCGTGATCGCCTCGACCGGATACTGCGGCATGGCCGGATCGGCCGCGACCGGCGCCACCGGCACCGCGACCGGCGCCGGCACGGTCGGTTTGACCGCCGGGCGCTGCAGCACGTACCAGGCACCGCCGCCGATCCCGACCAGGACGGCGGCCAGTGCGAGCATGCGGGTCAGCGGATTGCGTTCGTCGTCCATGGTGCGGTCCTCGGAGGGTGCCGGCGTGGCCTCCGCAATCTGCCTCCGCACGCCTGAATACAGGCCGCACGAGGGGGTGCTGGCGTCGGCGTCGCAGCGCCGTGTAAGGTGGCGTTTTCGTCACGGGGACGCTCATGTCGCAGCACACGAACAGCTGGCGCGACCGACTGCGCTATCGCTTCGAGAACACCCTGTCGCGCGGCCCGATCGCCATCATTGCTTGGCTGGCCTTGATCTCGACCGCGGTCGTCGTGGTCACCGCGCTGGTCCTGAGCCTGCTCAAGGTCGGACAGGATCCGGCCGACCCGGCCTCGCAGTTCGGTTTCATCGAAGGCGCCTGGATCGGCCTGATGCATGCCATCGATGCCGGCAATCTGGCCGGCGACAGCGGCTGGGTCCTGCGTGCGCTGATGTTCATCGTGACCGTGGCCGGCATCTTCCTGGTGTCGATCCTGATCGGCACCATCACCTCGGGCCTGGAGGCGCGGCTCGACGAGCTGCGCAAGGGCCGCTCGCGCGTGATCGAGCAGGACCACACGCTGATCCTCGGCTGGTCCAGCAAGATCCAGTCGATCATCGGTGAGCTGATCATCGCCGCCGAAAACCAGAAGCGCCCCTGCATCGTCATCCTCGCGAACCGCGACAAGGTCGAGATGGAGGACGAGATCAAGTCCAAGTTCGCGACGACGAAGAACACCCGTGTCATTTGCCGCAGCGGCGACCCGCTGGATCTGGATGATCTCGCCGTCGTCGATCCGCACGGCGCGCGCTCGATCATCGTGCTGGCGCCCGAAGACGAGAACCCGGACATCCACGTCATCAAGTCGGTGCTGGCGATCACCAACAATCCGGCGCGCAAGTCCGGGCGATACCACATCGTCGGCGAGATCCGCGACGACAAGAACCTTGAAGCCGCCGCCCTGGTCGGTGGCGACGAGGCGATCTTCGTGCAGGGCGAGGACCTGATCGCACGCGTCACCGCGCAGACCTGCCGCCAGTCCGGACTCAGCGTCGTCTACACCGAACTGCTCGATTTCGATGGCGCCGAGATCTATTTCAAGCATGAGCCGGGCCTGGTCGGAAAGACCTACCGCGAGGCACTCGGCGGGTTCGACGAATCGGCCCTGATCGGCCTGATGCGTGCCGGTCGCGAGGTGCTGGTGAATCCGCCAATGGACACCGTGATCGGGCCCGGTGACCAGATCATCGCGATCAGCGAAGACGACGACACCATCCGCATGGACCTGGCTGCCCGTGCGCCCCAGTCCGACCTGATCCAGCAGCCGCGCGAACGCACGGCCGTGACCGAGCGCATCCTGATCCTCGGCTGGAACGACAAGGCCGTGGCGATCGTGCGCGAGCTGGATCAATACGTCGCGCCGGGTTCGGAACTGGTGGTGCTGTGCGAGCGCGACGGTGCGCGCGATGCGCTGGTCGCGTTGCAGACCTCGATGAAGCATCTGCGCGTCCGCTTTGCCGAGGGCGACATCGATGACCGCGCCACGCTCGACAAGCTTGGCGTCTGCCATTACGCGCACATCATCCTGCTCAGCTACACGCACCTGCCGATCCAGGAGGCCGATGCCAAGACCCTGATCGCGCTGCTGCACCTGCGCAACATTGCCGATGCTGCCGACGTCGACCTGTCGATCGTCAGCGAGATGATGGACCTGCGCAATCGCGCGCTGGCCCAGGTGGCGAAGGCCGACGACTTCATCGTCAGCGACAAGCTGGTCAGCCTGATGCTGGCGCAGCTCGCCGAGAACCGGGATCTCGACCGAGTGTTCCGCGCCCTGTTCAGTGCCGAGGGCTCGGAAATCTACATCCGCCCGATCGGCGACTACGTGCGTACCGGCGTCGCGATGGATTTCCACACCCTGCTCGAAGCGGCCGCGCAACGCGGCGAAACCGCGATCGGCTACCGCATCGCGGCCGATGCCCAGGACAAGGATCGCGGCTATGGCGTCAAGGTGAATCCGAAGAAGTCGCAGGCCGTCACCTTCACCGATGCGGACCGAATCATCGTGCTCGCGGAAGATTGAGGTGACGCTGTCGGATCGACTGCAGCGTGGCGGCGTCGAGATCGATTACGCCGTGCATGGACCGGATGCCGGGCCGCCGCTGTTGCTGGTCATGGGCCTCGGCATGCAGCGCACGGCCTGGCCGCAATCGCTGCTCGACGCCCTTGTGCAGCAGGGTTTCCGCTGCATCAGCTTCGACAATCGCGACATCGGCCTGAGCACGCGCTACGACGCGCAGGGCGTGCCTCCCCTGCATCGGGTGATCGCGGCGCGCCTGCTGCGCCGGGCGTATCGCACGCCGTACACGCTGCCCGACATCGCCGATGATGGTGCGGCCGTGCTCGATCATCTCGGCATCGCGCAGGCGCACGTGCTCGGCATCTCGATGGGCGGGATGATTGCGCAACACATCGCGGCGCGGCATGCCGCGCGGGTGCGGTCGCTGACCCTGATGTCGACCAGCAGCGGCCGGCTCGGCCTGCCGTTGCCCTCGGCATCGGTGCTGAAGCTGATGCTGTCGCGCCCGAGTTCGCGCATCAGCCTGGATGCCGCGATCGACTACTGGGTGCGACTGTTCGAGTTGATCGGCAGCCCTGCCTATCCGATGCCGCGGGACGAGATGGTTCGTCGTGCCGACGCCAGCCTGCGGCGCGCCCCGACCGGCACCGGTGTCGCGCGCCAGCTGGCCGCGATCCTCGGCGACGGCGATCGCACGCCGCTGTTGCGCCGTCTCGATGCGCCGACCCTGATCCTGCACGGTACCGACGATGCGATGGTGCCGCTCGCACACGGCCACGATCTCGCCCGGGTCATTCCCGGTGCGCGCCTGCATACCCTTCGGGGCTGGGGCCATGACTTGCCGGAAGCGTTGAGCGCCGAGTTCGCGGCACTGATCGCCGAACACGCGCGCGTGCGGGCGGTCTCGCTAGGCTGAGTGCGCGTCACGGCGTGTATCGCGAGGGTCCTCTACACTTCGTGCAGACAATGAGGGATTGACGCATGGGCGGTTGGATGTTGTATGGCGCGAACGGTTACACCGCGAAGCTGATTCTCGATCTCGCCTTGAAGGCCGGCCAGCGCCCGGTACTGGCGGGGCGCAACAGCGAGGCGATCAACGCGCTGGCGAAACAGCATGATCTGCCGGCCCGCATTTTCGACCTCGATCATCCGGACACGCTGGCATCGGCGCTGAGTGGCATCGATGCGGTGCTGCATTGCGCCGGACCGTTTTCGGCGACGGCGGCGCCGATGCTCGAAGGCTGTCTGCAGGTCGGTGCGCATTATTTCGACATCACCGGCGAGATTTCGGTGTTCAAGCACTGTCACGAGCAGAATGAGCGTGCGCGTGAACGCGGCATCGTGGTGATGCCGGGCACCGGCTTCGATGTCGTGCCAACCGATTCGCTGGCCGCGATCCTGAAACGCGATCTGCCCGAAGCGCACGAGCTGGTGCTCGCCTTCGACGCGGGTGGCGGGCCCAGCCAGGGCACCGCCAAGACTGCGGTTGAAGGACTCGCGAATGGCGGCATGGTGCGCCGCAATGGCGAGCTGGTGCGTGTGCCGCTGGCCTACAAGACGCGCGAGTTCGAGTTCAACGGCGAGCGCCGCTTCGCGATGACGATTCCGTGGGGCGATGTCTACACCGCCTTCGTGTCCACCGGCATCCCGAACATCGAGGTGTACATGGGCGTGCCACCGAAAACGGCCGAGCGCGTGCGCCGCCTGAACTGGGTGCGGCCCCTGCTCGGGCTGGGCGTCGTGCAGCGCTGGTTGAAGTCGCAAGTCGAGAAGCGTGGGCCGGGACCGAGCGATGACCGGCGAGGCCAGACCGGCGCCACGGTCTGGGGCGAAGTGCGCAGTGCCGGGGGGCGCGAGATCCGCAAGGTACTGACCACACCGAACGGCTACGACCTGACCGCACACTCGGCGTTCGCGATCCTCAATCACATCCTTGCGGTCAAACCGGCCGGCGGCTTCTACACCGCCTCGCAACTGATGGGCGCTGATTTCGTGCTCGGCCTGCCCGGCGTGCAGTTGCATGGATGAGACATTCACGCGGCGCCGCTAGACTGCGCGGCCATTGAACATCGGACGGCGGACATGAGCGACAACGACGCGAAAACGGACACCAAGCAACTGGGCGTACTGGCGACACTGATTTTCTCGTCGCGCTGGCTGCAGCTGCCGCTGTATCTCGGCCTGATCATTGCGCAGGCGGTCTACGTGTTCCTGTTCATCAAGGAACTCGTGCTACTGACCATGCACGCGACGACTTACGGCGAACAGCAGATCATGCTTGCGGTCCTCGGCCTGATTGACGTCGTGATGATCTCTAACCTGCTGGTCATGGTCATCGTCGGCGGCTACGAGACCTTTGTCTCGCGCCTGCACCTGCAGGGCCACCCGGACCAGCCGGAATGGCTGTCGCACGTGAACGCCGGCGTACTCAAGGTCAAGCTTGCGACCGCGATCATCGGCATCAGCTCGATCCACCTGCTGAAGACCTTCATCGAAGCCGGTCAGATCGGATTGCCGGGCGCGAAGGTGACCTGGGACGGCGTGTTGTGGCAGACCATCATCCACATGGCCTTCATCCTCTCGGCCATCGGCATCGCCTGGGTCGACAAGATGATGAACTCGATTCCGGCAGGCAAGTCCAAACACTGATCGGGTGAGAGTGGGCTCCGCCCCGCGATCTAGTGCTCGATCCCCAGCGCCCGGTACAGCGCGTCGCGATAGGTGCGCGACAGACCGAGTTCGGTGCTGTCCTTCAGCACCACGGTGTGGTCGCCGTTGTACAGCGGCAGCAGTTTCGCGACCCGGCTCAGGTTGACGATGCGCGAGCGGTGGATGCGCGCGAAGCGTTTAGGGTCGAGGCGCGTTTCCATTTTCGTCAGGGTTTCGCGCAGGATCAGGGTCTCGTTGCCGGTGCGAATGCACAGGTAGTTGCCGGCCGACTCGATCCAGTCGATGTCATCCAGCGCGAGCAGGCGAATGCCGTGGTCGACCGGCAGCGACAACCGATCCGGATAATGCGATTCGCCGCCGAGCTGCTGCAGCTGCGCGACCAGTTGCGGCGACCATTGGGCACGCCGAGCCCGCACGCGCTCGACCGACTCCTTCAGGCGTTCCGATTCCACCGGCTTGAGCAGGTAGTCGATGGCATCGGCTGCAAACGCGCGCACCGCATGCTGGTCATAGGCCGTCACGAACACGATGGCCGGACGCAGGTTCTCGGGCAGGCTCGCGATCAGCGCGAAACCATCGCGTTCCGGCATCTCGATGTCGAGGAAGACCAGGTCCGGCGCATGCTCGTGCACCCGTTCCAGCGCATCCGTGACATTGTCCGCTTCACCGACGATCTCGATGCCCTCGATGGCGCCGAGCAGCCGCCGCAGGCGGTCGCGCGCCAGTTGCACATCGTCGACAATCAGGCAGCGCAGCGGTGCGTTCATGCGATCTCCACGGGTGGGGGCGGCAACAACAGGCGCACTTCGAAACCGCCTTGGGTGCGGCCCGCCGCCTGCATGCGCGCGGCACCACGATAGAGCACGTCGAGGCGACGGCGCAGGTTGCCGAGGCCGATGCCCTCACGCAACGGGGCGCGCCCGCCGACGCCGTCATCGGACACGATGATTTCAATCGTGCCGGCATCGCGTCGTGCCTGCACGCACACGCGACCTCCTTCGCGCTTCGGTGCGAGACCGTGGCGGATGGCGTTCTCGACCAGGGGCTGCAGCAACAGGCTGGGCACGGCGGCGCCGCGCAGGTCGGCGGCGACATCGATGTCGACCTGCAAGCGTCCGCGCATCAGCGCGCGATGGATGTCGAGATAGGCTTCGAGGAAATCGAGTTCCTCGGCCAGGGTCGCGAAATGCTGGTCGCTGCCCGACAGCGAGCGCCGCAGCAGTTCCGACAGGCGCAGGATCAGTCGCTCGGTCAGCGCCGCGTCCTGGTGGGCGAGCTCGGCCAGCGCGTTCAGGGCGTTGAACAGGAAATGCGGATCGAGCTGGGCACGCAACGCCGTCAGCTGCGCTTCGATGCGCGACCGTTCGACCTCGAGATAACGCAACCACCACGCGTAGCCATGGCAGGCGATGGCGGTGAGGGCGTACAGCATGATGTTGGTGGCGGTGACGCCGGACAATTGCAGCACGACGAGCTTGTCCGGCGCTTCGCTGCGTCCGATCAATTTCAGCCACAGCACCATCAGCACCAGATGCACGCCCGCGAGCAGCAAGGCGGCCAGCGCGTGCACGCCGAAGCTGCGCGCCGTGTGCTGCTCGCGAATCGGCCAGCGTTGCGTGATGCGCCAGACCACCGGCGTGAACGCTGCCCAGATGATCCAGATGCCGAAGTTCGACAGGATGATCACCGGGTCTGGATCGCTGGCGCCACGCACCGCGGCCATGATCAATTGCTGTGGTACGTAGAGCAGGCCGAGACTGAACCAGAACAGTGCGACCCAGGTCATGGGTCGATTGCGCAAGGCGCGCCATCCGGAGCGAGGGCTGGGAGTCGTCATGGCGGCATTGTGCCGTGCCGGCGCGATGTGCAGCGACGCGGCGGGATCATCGGTGCGGACGAAGGGATGGAACCGCGCCCTGGCCGGTACAATCCGCGGATGGACGTTTCCCATTTGCTCGACGCGCTGAATCCCGCGCAGCGTGAAGCCGTGTGCGCGCCGCGCGGCCATTATCTGGTCCTTGCCGGCGCCGGCAGCGGCAAGACCCGCGTGCTCACCCATCGCATGGCCTGGCTGACCGAAGTCGAGCGGGCATCGCCCTGGTCGGTGCTGGCGGTCACCTTCACCAACAAGGCTGCCGGCGAGATGCGCGGCCGCGCCGAGCTGCTGATGCCGCAAGGCACGCGCGGACTCTGGGTCGGCACCTTCCACGGCATCGCGCACCGCCTGCTGCGCCAGCATTGGCGCGAAGCGGCGTTGCCGGAGACCTTCCAGATCCTCGACGCCGACGATCAGGTGCGGCTGGTCCGGCGCGTGATCGCCGATCTCGGTCTGGAGGAGTCGCGCTGGCCGGCGCGGCAGTCGGCATGGTTCATCAACACCATGAAGGACGAGGGCAAGCGCCCGGGCGCGATCGCGACCGACTACAACCCGGCGACGCGCACCCTGATCGACATCTACGTCGCCTACGAGGAGCGCTGCCAGCGTGCCGGACTGGTCGACTTCGGCGAGCTGCTGCTGCGCACGCACGAGACCTTGCTGCGCGACGGCGAATTGCTGAGCCATTACCGCAGCCGCTTCGAACACCTGCTGATCGACGAATTCCAGGACACCAACACGCTGCAGTACGCCTTCGTGCGCCTGCTCGCCGGCGAGCGCGCCAGCGTCTTCGTGGTCGGCGACGATGACCAGGCGATCTACGGCTGGCGCGGCGCCAAGGTCGAGAACGTGCAGCAGTTCCTGCGCGATTTCCCGAACGCGGTGACGATCAAGCTGGAGCAGAACTACCGCTCGACCGCGAACATCCTGAATGCCGCGAACGCGGTGATCGCGCGCAATGGCGGCCGGCTCGGCAAGGAACTCTGGACCAGCGCCGGTGCCGGCGAACCGATCGACCTGTATGCCGCCTACAACGAGCAGGACGAGGCCCGCTTCGTGATCGAACGCATCCAGCGCTGGATCCGCGAGGGCGGCTCGGCGCGCGATGCCGCCATCCTGTATCGCTCGAACGCGCAATCACGCCTGTTCGAAGAGGCCTTGATGGTGCAGGGCATGAAGTATCGCGTCTACGGCGGCCTGCGCTTCTTCGAGCGCGCCGAAGTGAAGGACGCGCTCGCGTATCTGCGACTGGCTCTGTCGCGCGACGACGATGCCGCCTTTGAGCGCGCCGTGAACACGCCGCCGCGCGGCATCGGCGATCGCACCCTCGATGCCTTGCGCCTGCGTGCCCGCGATGCCCGTTCGTCGTTGTGGTCGGCGGTCGAGGCGGAACTGGCCGGCGGCACCCTCGCGGCACGGGCGAAATCGGCTTTGCGCGGCTTCGTCGAGTTGATCGGCAAACTGGCGGCGGACAGCAGCGATGCGTCGCTGGCCGAGCGCATGACCTTCGCGATCGAGGCCGCGCAACTGAAGCCGTACTACGAAGCCGAGGGCAAGGGCCAGGCCGAATCGCGGATCGACAACCTCGACGAGTTGATCAATGTCGCCGCACGTTTCGAACGCAGTGTCGAAGATGCCGAGGCCGGGCTCAGCGAGGTGGCGTCCTTCCTCGCACACGCAACCCTCGAAGCCGGCGAGGCCTCGGGTGAAGCCTGGGAAGACTGCGTGCAGCTGATGACGCTGCATTCGGCCAAGGGCCTCGAATTCCCGCTGGTGTTCCTGGTCGGTCTCGAAGATGGCCTGTTTCCGAGCCAGAAGTCGCTGGAACAGGAAGACCGGCTCGAAGAAGAGCGGCGTCTCGCCTATGTCGGCATCACCCGCGCGCGCCAGAAGCTGGTGCTGTGTTACGCCGAGTCGCGGCGCTGGCATGGCCAGGAGACCTACAACCGGCCATCGCGTTTCCTCGGCGAGATTCCGAAGACCTTGCTCGCGGAAGTACGACCGAAAGTGCAGGTCAGTCGCCCGATGGGGGGCTTCGGTCGCAGCGCCGAGGCCTTCCTGTCCGAGCGCGGCTTGTTGCGCGGCGGTGTCGTCGAACTGCCGCCGATCAAGCTCGGCGCGCGCGTGTCGCATGCCAGTTTCGGCGAGGGCGTGGTGACGAATTTCGAAGGCGCCGGTGCCTCGGCGCGGGTGCAAGTGAACTTCAGCGATGGCGGTGCCAAATGGCTGGTGCTGGCGTTCGCCAACCTGAGCATGCTGTGATCCGGAAAACAGGGTGATGACGATGAGCGGACAACAGTGGTTCTATGCCGATGCCAGTCGGCAACAGCAAGGCCCCGTCGACAGCGACGCGCTGGCACAGCTTTGGCGCGACGGGCGCGTCGATGCGCGCACCCTGCTGTGGCGAGAGGGCCAGGCCGGATGGCTGCCGCTGGCCGGATTCAGTGCTGAATTTCCGTGGTTGGCCGAGGTGCAGGTCGCACCACCCCCTTTGCCGAACGCCGCGACCGCGACCGCGGCCAAGCCCGCACGCAGCGGCATGGGCGCCGGAGCGGGATGTGCGATTGCCGTCGCGGTCGGCTTCGTCGGCGTGATGGTGATCGGCATCCTGGCCGCGATCGCGATTCCCGCCTACCACGACTACACCCAGCGCGCCCTGGTGATGCAGCACATCGCGGCCGCAACACCGATCAAGCTGCGGATCAGCGAAGCCTTTGCGCGCCAAGGCGAGTGCCCGTCGGATCTCGCGCTCGAATCGAAGGACGTGCCGGCCGGCTTCAGCGAAGTCTGGACCGGCCGCTTCGAGGACGGTACCTGCGGCGCGCAGTTCACCTTCGACGAGGTCGCGCGCCTGCCGGGCATCAAGGGCAAGAAAATGTGGTTCTGGCTGGACGAGACCGGCACGCAGTGGAAGTGCTCGTCCGATCTCGACAACAAGATCCTTCCCGCAAGCTGCCGAGGCTAGACCGGAATGCACGAGGGCCGCTCGCGCGGCCCTCGTGGTTCAACGCAACGACGGCAGTCGACTCAGCCGTTGTCGCCCTTCGGACGAAACGCATTCAGCGCGCCGAGATACCGGCCAAGACGGTCCTCGATGGCTTCACGGGCCTTGTCCGGGGCGCTGAGATTGGTGAAGTCGACTTTCTGGGTCACGCCCGGACCGAGCGGCTGGCCTTCGAACACGTCCCAGGTCTTGATCGTCAGATTCGCGGAATACAACGTGTCGGTCTGGCCATAGAACGTGATTGGCGTCGATCCGAGCGGCTGGGCACGGATCACGGTCACCGCACGCACATTGTTGGCGCGTGCCAGGGCGGCGAACAGGCGCGGCATGTCCGGTGCGCCGGCGTTGATCAGCGCAGCGATGCCGGGTGTCGATTCCTCGTCGGCGAGCAGGAAACCCGAAGACTCCAGCGCTTCCTCGATCACCGATTCTGCGGCCTGTGCGATCGCCGGATCGCCAACGCTGATGACCATGACGCGCGGCGGGCCGCTCGGGCGGCGCGGACGTTCCGGCGGTGGTGGCAAGTTGCGCGCGATCGCCGGGCGATCCGTCGCGGCCTTGTCGCCGCGGAAGGCCGCCGGGCCGGTGCCGACGGGCGGTGCCGCGCGATCGTTTTCGATGTCCTTGCGGCGTTGTGCAAGTTCATCGAGCACGGCCAGTCCCGGTGCCGGCTCGGCGCTCGAATCATCATCGCTGTCCGCGGAGGCGAGGCCGGTCTGGGTCGGAACATCGTCGGCAGCGGGATCGGATGCAGGCAGCGTCGCGTCGCTGGCCGGAATTGCGGCATCGGCCGGCGGTGTCGTCGGCGCGATGGGGGCGGCGACCGCGGCCGGCACATCCTGCGGGGCATCGTTGACTGCGACCACGTTGGGGGTCACGCCGAACAGGCCGCCGATGCGATCCTTGAACGCATAACCGGCGGCACCGAGCGCGCCCAGCGTCACCACGGCGGCAATCGGCCAGACCAGGTTCGATGCACCGGAACGCTTCTGCTGGCTCTCCATGACCGAAGGGCGTGCCGCCGCAGCAGCCGGTGCCGGCGGCGGTGCCACCACCTGGGGGTTCGTCAGTGGCGTCGGCGCGCCAGAACGCACCTGCGGCAAGGGGGTCGCGGGTGTTGCCTTGAGTGCGGCTTCGCGCTGCGTTGCGGCCGCGATGGCTTCCGCCGGCGTGGCCATGCCGATCACCGTCGACGCGGCGGCGGGCAATTTCGCCTGCACCGAGATCGGGCCGCCGGCCATCACCGCCGGATGCTTCTGCAGGTCCGCGACCAGCTCATGGCAGCTGGCATAGCGATCGGCCGGGTCCTTGGCGACCATCTTCGTCAGGATCCGCGCGAGCTCCGGGTCGACGTCGGCATTGAGCTGGCGCACATCCGGCACTTCGGCCTTGACCACTTCGAGCAGCAGGCCGAGCGGCGATTCGTCGGTGAAGGGCATGCGCCCGGTCAGCATCTCGAACATCACGATGCCGAGCGAGAACACGTCCGAGCGCAGGTCGACCGGCTTGCCGAGGCAGACTTCCGGCGACAGGTAGCCCGGCGTGCCGACGAACTCGCCGGTGCCGGTCAGCTTCTTCGAGAAATCGTGCTGGGCCAGCGCGATGCCGAAGTCGGCGATCTTCATCGTGCCGCGGGTGGTCAGCATCAGGTTCGCGGGCTTGATGTCGCGATGCACGACGCCTTTGTCATGCGCGATCGACAAGCCGAGCGCGGTCTGGTGGATCACCTTCGCGGCCTGGCCAGGCTTCATCTTGCCTTCGCGCTTCAGGTACGATGACAGCGACTCGCCCTCGACGAACTCCATCGCGAAGAACGGCTGGCCGTCTTCCTCGCCGATGAAATAGATCTGGATGATGTGCGCATCGTTGAGCTGCGCCATCGAGCGCGCCTCGCGCAGGAAGCGTTCCTTCACCGATTCGTCGTGCGACAGCGACTCCGACAACGTCTTGATCGCGACATAGCGGTTCAGTGCCGGCTCGTAGCCCTTGTACACGACACCCATGCCGCCGCGACCGAGTTCGCAGACGACATCGTAATGACCAACCTTGCTTCTCATGGCTCATCTCCCCAATGGGTCGTTCGGGAAAACGCGCAGTGGCGGCGTTTCCTGTCACCAAACGTGAATCGAGAATAACACCGCATTCTGAACGGCTCCCGAGCCAGAGGGGCGAGGCGGGCGCTGCCGACCAGCGGTCGGACCAATGGCGTTGCCGGCTAGACTCGCCGCTTCGACGGAGAATGGACGATGAAACGACGCCAACTGATCGCCGCCGGCAGCGTGGCGGCACTCGCCGCCTGCGCACCCAAACCGCAGGGCGCCACCCACAACAGCCAGCAACGCTTCCAATGGAAGATGGTGACGTCATGGCCGCCGAACTTCCCGGGACTCGGCACCAGCGTGGTGCGCCTCGCGGAGATGCTCGACCGGGCCAGCGGCGGACGCCTGACCGTGAAGATCTATGCCGGCAACGAGCTGGTGCCGCCGTTCGAGGTATTCGATGCGGTGTCGCGTGGCACCGCCGAGATGGGCCATAGCGGTGCCTATTACTGGAAAGGCAAGTCTGAGGCAGCACCCTTTTTCTGCGCTGTGC
>JADKHK010000002.1 GCA_016721845.1 Lysobacterales bacterium | reverse complement strand
TGTACAGACACCGATTCGAATTCTGCAGACTTGCGACAAAATCGCCAAATCCGCGCAACTCTGCTTCCGCTGCAACGCCTCTGCGGCGCCTCAGTCCCTACTCCTCTCCACGCTGCCACCAGCTACCGCTGTCCGAGGGTAATACGGCGCCTTGCAACACCGCGTTGAATTTCACGGGTGACGAGTTCGGCTGCTGCGAGCGACATCGGGTTCACGTTCTCGACGACGAATGGCACCGCCACGGCGGGCAGCGACTTCACGACCACCGGCACCGGCACGATCACGACCGGCAACATGACCGGCAATGCCACCGTCCAGACCATTACCTGCGACGACACCCTTCGAGTCGATGAGACGTCTACGGTCACGTTGACCGACGCGGCGAATCCGGCCTACGACCTCGCGGTAGCCCGACTACCGGTACCGGCACCATCATTACGACGATGCGGCGCTGACCATTCAGGCTTACCGCCGGGTCGGTCAACCTGGGGCGAAGGCGGCTCGACCACCTTTGACGTCACCCCGTCCGGCGCACCGGCCGGCAGCACCGTGCGTTCAACGTCGCCTCGAACGACACCGGCGCCGCCACCACGTCGCCCGCGACACTGACCTTCGACACTGGCGCATCCCGGTACGCCGCAGACCGTCACTGCTGCCGGCGTCGCCAGATCTCGACCTCGCCAACGAAACGGGCGACCGTCTCGATCGGTTCGGCTGGATACACTACAGCCAACGTCACCACCAATGTCACGGACGATGACACCCGCGGGCCTATCAGGTCGCCCCGGTCTTCGTTGCTGATCCTGGAAACGAAGGCTTCGGCAGTTCGTCTAACGTCAGCCCGCTTTCCAGCCCGCCGCCGACGTGACCGTCAACGTCGCCTCGCTCGATGCCGGCGCTGCCAGGTGTCACGCCGGCTTCGGGCACGTTCACCCCCGCTGACTACGCAACGCCGCAGTCGGTCACCGTGGCCGCAGAACAGGACGCCGACGCCAGCAACGAGTCGACCACGCTGCAATTCACCGCCACCGGCATTGCGCAGACCGATGTCACCGTCAACGTGACCGACGACGATCCCGCGCCGCTGACCGTGACCATCGCTGGCGGTAACAGCGTCGCCGAAGGCAACGGGCGCACCAGCAAACCCACCACCGTCAACAGCACCCATAAGAGCCGGTCCCGGCGGCCTGACCGCATTACACGGTCGGCGCCGGTGGCGACACCGCCGACGGCAGCGATGTCGGCGCTCGGCGCCGGTACCGCGACGATTGCGGCAGCGGTTAATGCGACGACCGTCAACGCCATCGTGAACTGCGATTTCGCGGTCGAGAGCAACGAGAGCGTGACCAGTCACGATCAACGCCGACGCGCGGCGGTTGACCGTCGGTGCCCCGGCCAGCGCCAGCGGCATGATCAACAATGACGACGTCAACCTGAGCTTGAGCATCGCCCCGGTCTCGCAGGCCGAAGGCAATGCCGGCAATACGATGAGCTTCACCGGGTCGCTGGAACCAGCATGGGTGCCGACGGGTTACGGCCCGGTCGCGGTTCACGCTCGCCACTGCCGATGGATCGGCTATCATGGGCAGGCGACTACGTCGCGCTGAACGAAGTGAAGCCGATCGCCGAAGGCGCGCTCCCGCCACCGTGGTCATCACGATCAATGGCGACACCACGGTCGAAGCCGACGAAACTTTCCAACGTCAATATCAGCGCGCCGGTCACAGAACACCACCTTCCCGGGCAATCCGGCGGCGGTCGGCATGATCCAGAACGACGACCAGCCGAGCCTCAGCATCATCGACGTCGCGCTGTCCGGAAGGCAACTCCGCACGACCGCGTTCGTGTTCACGGTGAGCATGAACGTCGCACCGTCCAGCGGTTTTCATTACGGTCCGACTATGCGATTGCGAACGGCCTGGCCAGCGCCGGCACCGACTTCCACCGCCGCCCGGGCTCGCTGAGCCTGACGCCGCTAACTTGACGCGCATGATCACCGTCAACGTGACCGGCGAAATCGGCAGTCGAGCAGGACGAAAGCTTCTTCGTGAACCTGTCGAACCCGGCGGGCGCAACCATCGCCGATGGCCAGGCCTCGGCACGATCGTCGACGACGACCTGCAAACCTATCGCATCCACCAGATCCAGTGGCAGCGGTGCGTTCTCGCCGGATCGTGGCGGACCCGAATCCGGAACGACGCCACCATCGTCGGCGGCGTGGAGGTCTGCGTGCAGAAGTCGTGGCGCCGCGTCACGGCGGTGGACCAAGGTTGTGGGCATCGATGGATCGCCGGTTGATCAGAACGGGCTTCTTCATGCAGTCCAGCAATGCTGATGCTGACGGTGAGCGCGCCGACTCCCGGAAGGCATCCGTGTTCACAAGCACGGCACCGACGGTGGCGATCGGTGATGTGGTCATTTATCATCGGCCGGGCCTGTGTAACGCTTTGCAGACCCAGATCGCGACCAATGTGGCAGGCGGCAGGTCACGATCACTGCACGGCGGCACTCCTGACCGCCGTGACTGGAGCGCAGCCAGCGGCATTCCGTCGCGCAATCCGGCCATCTTGAGCTGCCCGGCTCCGTCCTGCGAAGCTCAACAATGCCGACACCAACTGAATGCTTCGAGGGCATGCTGGTGTCGATGCTGTCGGCGATCATCTCCGCGTCGAACCAGCGTCGCGCCAGCGACTTCTACGCCGAAGGTATGTCACGCCCTGGGGCGCGCCGCGTTCGCGCCGCGAATCGGGCTTGCTGTTCGGCCTCGCGCCGGAAGCAGGCAAGCAGCCGCGGGGCAACTGGACGGCAAAACCCGGAAGTCATCGAAATCGACTTCGACGAGGCCGGCCTCCGCACCAATACCGAACTGACCGCGGGGAGCACCTTCGCCGCGACCGGCGTGACGGCTTCTCCTTCGGCGACTACGAGTTCTATCCGACCCGGTACACGCCGGCTTCACCCAGCCGGTGCCGGAAGCCGTGGATGGCGCCCGTGGGCGGCAAACGAACTGACCGTGGGCCTGTTCAATACCCAGTATCTGTGCGGACGACCTGAACCCCGCCGTTGCCGACCGACAACGACGATCTGCCGGGCGACGACGATGGCGACAATGACAACACCACCGACGGCGACAGCGATTGCGGTTCGGCGACACGCCGATCCGGTGCCGGGCGCGTTCACCCACAGCGACAAGCCGCAAGGTGTCGCCCTACGTGATCAACGTGCTGAAGTCACCGGACGTGCTGGGCCTGCAGGAAGTCGATGAAGTCACGACGTTGGAGGAGTTGGCCGCCAGATGCGCCGCTGATGGCGGCCCGAACTATCAGTCGTTCCCGGTCGAGGGCAACGACCGGGCGGCATCGATGTCGGCTTCATGATCAACAGCAGCCGCATCTCCAATGCCAGCGAAGTCGAGCAGTTCTATTAAGACCAAGAACTGGTACGACCCGGTGGTCACCTGCACCCTGCCGGCGGTCTATCCAGTACGAAGGCCTGCATGACCGTCCGCCGCTGCTGTTGCGTGCCACGTTCAACGGCCCGAACGGCCTATGCGTTCGCGGTGCTGAACAACCACACCAAGTCGATCGGCAATGTCGATCTCGACACCGTGGCCGGCAACCGCGACCGCGCCAAGCGCTTCCAGCAGGCGAAGGATGTCGGGACCCTGGTCCAGCAATTCCAGACCAGTGCCGGGCCGTTCAACGGCATGGGCACGGCGGGCATTCCGCTGGTGCTGGTCGGCGACTACAACGCCTTCGAATACACCGATGGCCATGCTGACGTGATCGGCGTGATCGCCGGCACGTACAACGACGCCGCGAACGAGTGCAATGCCGTGCTCAGCGACGGCCAAGGCACGGAAACCTGCAACTCGGCGCCAACATCGTCGCCCTGCCGCTGTTCAATTTGGTCTTGCGGTGCCGGAAGGCGAGCGCATGTCCTACAAGTTCACGCAGAACTTCGGCATCGTCCAGGATCGGACCAGCGCGACGTGGCCTCCGGTGCAGGTCATCGACCACATCCTGCGGCACGCTCGGCCCAAGGCTATTACCCTGAGCACCGACTACGGCATCTCGAACAACGCCGCATCGGATCAGACCAATCGCCAGTTGCCGGCACCCACCGGCCCGGTGTCGCCGATCCGCGCCTCCGACCATGACGGCGTCGTGGCCTATCTGGACTTCAACTGCCTCGCCAATCCGGTCCTGAACGGCGACAGCGACACGGTCTGCGGCATGCTCGACAACTGTCCGGCAGCGGCAAACAACGATCAGGCCGATATGGATAACGACGGCGTCGGTGATGCCTGCGATCCGGACGTCGATGGCGATGGCGACCTGAACAACGCCGACAATTGTCCGCTGGTCGTCAATGCCGATCAGGCCGACAGCGACGGCGACGGGATCGGCGATGTCTGCGATGCCTACCCGAACGATGGTGAACTGTTCTTCCGCGACGGCTTCGAATAAGCCTCGCGGATCGACTGTTCGCAACGGCCCGCCTCGTGCGGGCCGTTTCTTTGCGGCATCAGTCGATGCGATCGATCCGCACCGGCACGCCATTCAGTGCGGCATTGCCGGTCGCGCTGTCGAGCCAGGTCTCGTCGGTAAGATCGTTGGCGCTGACGCCTTCAGCACGCCGGCAAGGCCGAGTTGTACGCCATCGCGGCGATGGCCGAAGCCATGCGGCAGCGAGACCACGCCCGGCATCATCGCGTCGCTGGCGAGCACATCGACGTCGACACTGCCGACGCGCGAGCGCAGGCGCACCCGCGCACCGTCGGCGATGCCGCGGCTGGCCGGTCATCCGGGTGCATCAGCAACTGATGGCGTGGCTTGCCCTTCACCAGCCGATGCGCGTTGTGCATCCACGAGTTGTTGCTGCGCACGTGGCGACGTCCGATCAGGCTCAGATCGAAGGTCTCGTCGGCGGGCGCGTCTTCATTCACCGCGGCATCGAACAAGTCGAGCAGCAAGGGCGGCGCGCATTCGATGCCGCCGCTCGCAGTTTCGAGTCGACGCAGCAGCGAGGGTTCCGGGCGGGCCGAGATCGAGGCCGTGCGGCGCGGCGAGCAGGTCGTCGATCGTGAGGCCGCTGCCGCCACGCGCGAGCAGCATCGCGAGCACCTCGCGCGGCGGCAGGAACGGCGTGCGGCTCGCCGCGCGCGTCGCGCAGGCCGCGCATGACGCCATCGAGGATCTTCGGCGTGCTCAGGCGCGCGACGCGACGGATCGCGAAGGCGTTGAAGTAGAGGTCGTAGTGGTCCTCCGCGAGGAAGGACGGCGGCGGCAGGATCCAGTCGGCGTGGCGGGTCGTTTCATTGAGGTAGGGATCGATCGCGACCTGGAACTCGAGCGTGCCGAGTGCGCGATCGAGCGCGGCGCCGTTCGGAGTCGACGCCACCGGATTGCCGGCGACGGTCAGCAAAGGCGCGCACCTGCCCCGCACCCGGCGTCTCGATCTCCTCGCGCAGCACCGCCACCGGCAATTCGCCGCAGACTTCCGGCAGGCCGCGCACGCGCGATGACCAGCGTCCGCGCGACCCTTTCGACGTGCCCGGCCCGGTGACCGGCACGATGGCCTCGTTCGGCAGACAACCGCCGGCGCGATCGAGTTGGCCGAGGTAGATATTCATCAGCTGGATCAGGTACTGCGCGACCGTGCCGAAGCGCTGCGTCGACACGCCCATGCGTCCGTACACGCAGGCGTTCGTGGCGCCATGCAACTGCGCCGCGACGGCCTCGACCTGCGCCATCGTGATGCCGGTGCGCTGCGGCAGATCGTCGATCCGCACCGCCTGCACGCGTGCCATCGCGACATTGAAACCGTTGAGCGGCCCGCATAAGCCTCCAGACGCGGCGCACCGAGTCGCATCAATGCCTGCAACAGGCGATCAGGAACCAGACGTCGCTGCCGGGCCGGATCGGATGATGCGTCGCGATCTCGGCGGTTTCGCTGCGGCGCGGATCGACCACGATCAAGGCACCGCGGTCGCGGATCGCCTTCAGCCGCGCGGTCACGTCCGGCGCCGTCATCAGGCTGCCGTTCGACGCGACCGGATTGGCGCCGAGCATCAGCAACACGTCAAGCCGGTCGAGATCGGGAATCGGCAGCAGCCATTGATGCCCGTACATCTGCCAATTCACGAGCTGATGCGGCCACTGGTCGACCGACGAGGCACTGAACTGGTTGCGCGAGCCGATGGCGCGCAGCAGCTGCGGCACGTAGGCCATCAGCGAAAAATGATGCACGTTCGGATTGCCGAGATACACCGCCACCGCATCGCGCCCATGCGCGACCTGGATCGCATGCAGCCGCTGCCCGATCTCCGCGAACGCCTCGTCCCACGTCGCCGCGCGCCACTCGCCCTCGACCTGGCGCATCGGCCCACGCACCCGATCCGGATCATTCTCCAGGTCGAGAATCGCCACACCCTTCGGACAGAGATGTCCACGACTGAACGCGTCCGCGTCATCGCCACGGATCGACGTCAACACGCCATCGGCATACTTCAACTGCAACCCGCAGATCGCTTCGCAGAGCGGGCAGGCGCGGTGGTGGATCGAGACGTTTCCGTTCATGGGCGCCATGCTCGCGATGTCTGGTCATGTGACGAAGTAGCCTTAAGCACCCGCCGGCTCGCATTCGCGGCTGGCACAGTGGACAATGTGTCGGCGCTCCAATACCCTGCATATCATCCATGTGAACCCGGATTTACAGGAATAATGCTCGTTCGCCGCCTCGATCTGCTGCTCGCCGCTCTCGACAGAGCGCCTGTAGTTGCTTTGGTCGGCCCGCGTCAGGTCGGAAAAACCACCTTGGCGCGACAATTGGCGCTGGATCGGAATGTGCCCGATGCGCTTCTTCGATCTCGAGCGCGTGTGAGACCGAGCCGCGCTGACTGATCCGGATGCCTTGTTGGCAAGTTTGGGGCCAGGCCTGACGGTGTTCGACGAAGTGCATTTTGTGCCAGCGCTGTTCCAGTCGCTGCGCGTGGCGGTCGACGAGCGCCGTCGCCAGGGGCATCGCAGTGGCCAGTTTCTGGTTCTCGGTCTGGCATCGCTGGATCTGGTGCAAAGCGCTTCGAGTCACTCGCGGGACGACTGGAAGTCGTCGAACTGGCGCTGTTCACGCTGACCGAAACCGGCGCCGACACGCAAGCCCAGCCTGGCTGCGCGGCGGATTCCGGAATCGTTTCCGCAACCAGCGACGAGCACAGCCTGGTCTGGCGCGAGCAGTTCGTTCAGAGCCACTTGCATCGGGACATCATGTTCGCACCACGTCTGCCGCGCGAAGCTTGGCGACGCTTCTGACCATGCCGCACATCTGCAAGGCGCCGAATTCAATGGGGGCCAACCGGCACGCAACCCGGATGTTTCGGCCCAGAGCATCACGCGTTACCCGGATCTGTGAGCGACTTGTTTTGATTCGGCGCCCGCCTGCCCATTCGCGAAACATCGGCAAGCGATTGCGCAAGTCGCCGAAGGTCTACGTCCGCGACAGCGGCATCGTGCATGCATTGTCGGCATTGCGACCACACCGGAATTGCTGGCTCACCCGGTGATCGGCGGCAGTTTCGAAGGATCTGTGGATCGAACATCTTGACGGCAGAAGCTAGCGGGCGCAATGGCGAGTGCAGCTTACCGTACCCGTGACGGCGCGGAAATCGATCTGCCCGTCAAACGTTGGAGCGGGAACGCATCGCCATCGAGATCAGCAGTTCGGCCAGCACCAAACCATCGCGCGGATTCCATATCGCGGTGACGATGTCGAAGCCACGCAACGCTGGTTCGTGCACGGCGAACAACGCAGCTTCCTGCTGCCGAACGAAGTGCAGGCCCTGAATCTCGCGGATGCGATCAACAGACTTCAGTCGTTGCAGCGCCGCTGACCACGTTGCGCCATCCTCGGCACGCGCCCGATATCGCCGCCGCGGCAGCGAAGAAGCGTTTGGCGGGGGTGAGGCTCGACGAGGCCGAGGCCGCGGGAGAGCCATTGGCCAACGCGGCCGAGGTCGCCGCCGAAGCCGCGTTCGATGGCGTCGATGGCGCGGGCGGCGCTGTGGGTGTCGGAGCGGCGCCAGCTGTCGAAGCGCGACAGCGTCGCAAGGCTGCCGAGGTCGCGGTTGCGCGTGCGTGCGTCGACGAGCACGTCGACCAGCGCGGCGGCGTCGATCAGGCCGAGATTGAGACCGAGGCCAGCGAGCGGATGCACGACGTGGGCGGTGTCGCCAAGCAGGGCCATAGCGTTCGGCGTGGAAGCGTTCGGCGAGTTGCAGGCGCAACGGAAACGCGAAACGTACCGTTGCCGCGACGACGCGTCCGAGCGCAAGCCACTGGCTTCCAGATACGGCATCGCAGAAGGCCGCATCGTCGAGCGCGAGCAAGGCCTCGACCTCAGGTTCCGGGCGCGTCCACACCAGACTGGAACGACCGCCGCCGATCGGCAGAAAGGCCAGCGGCCCGCCTTTCAGAAAACGCTGGAAGGCGATGCCGGGATTTGGCTGCTCGGTCGTCAGATGCGCGACGACGGCGCGGCTCTGGTAATCGCGCACATCCGCAGCGATACCCGCTGATTCACGCAACGACGAGCGCCCGCCTTCGGCCGACACCACGAGGCGGGCGCGCAGGCGCGTACCGTCGTCGAGTTCGATTCGTGCCTCGCGTTCGCCGCGTTCGCAGTCGACGACGCGTGCCGCGTGCGCAGCGGCCACACGGGATCGCGCTGCATCGAACAGGCGCGCCTGCAACGCACGCAGCTCGACGATCCAGCCGAGCGTCGGTTCGGCCACGAGCTCGCGGGCCGAAATGCAGCCCTCGTCGCCCGAGCGCACTTCCATGTCGCGATAGGCGAAGGCGCGCGCGTCCGGCAGCGGCCATGCGCCGATGCGTTCGACAAAGCGCACGGAGGCCGGCGACAACGCGATGACGCGCGCATCAAGTGGCGCATCTTCGGTCGATGCGGCGGGTGGATTGGCCCGACCAGGGCGACGTCGAACCCCGATTGCGCCAACGCAGCGGCCGCGCTGGCACCGACCGCACCGCCTCCGACGACGATCACATCCAGCAGGTTTCTTGCGTTCATCAGCGGAATCCCATGGCCGAATTCACCAGCGCATCGCGCACGATCGGCAGGTGTTCGGCCGACATCAAGGCCAGACTGCGCAGCGGTCCGAGCGGCAGGTCGCTGGCTGCGAAGCGCGCCAGCGCATCGGAGAAAACGCGCCGTGTGTTCGCGGTCGTCGCGACGGCGTTCGGCGTAGTCGGCCAGTGCCTGCACCGAGGCCGATGTCCTCGCGATGGGCCGCGACGACATCGGCCAGCGCGAGCGCGTCACGCAGGCCGAGATTGAAGCCCTGCGCGCCGATCGGATGAATGGTCTGCGCGGCATTGCCGATCACGGCGACACGGCGATCAACCACACGCTCGGCGAACTGCAGCTTCAACGGCCGTAGGGCTGGCGTTGCCCGATCTTGCGCCAATGCCCGAGCCGGGTGCCGAAGCGCTGCTCGGCGAAGGCGAGGAAGTCGTCATCCGACATCGCGAGTGCCGCGGCGGCCTGCTCGGTCGTCAGTGTCATCACCAGACCGGCACGACGGCGATCCAGCGGCAGCAGCGCAATCGGGCCGCTGTCGGTGAAGCGTTCGTATGCGCAACCATCGAGGTCGCGCTCGACTTCGATGGCGGTGACGATGGCCGTCTGGTCGTAGTCGACGCTGCAGCGGCATATTCAAGCGGTTGCGGATGACGGAGTCGGTACCGTCGGCGGCGACCAGCAGGCGCGTGCGCAGATGGCGCTCGTCGTCGCCGACGCGCAGGTTCAGCGCGACGTGATCGTCATGCGCGGTGAAGTCCTGCAGGCGCGCGGGTCGCCCGCGTTCGAGGCGCGTCGTGCGGGCCATCGCGTCGTCGAGGGCGCCGGCCAGTTGCCGCGCTGGGCACGATCTGGCCGAATGCGGGCAATCCCTGCGCTGCGGCATCGAGCAGGTTGCGTCCGAACGCACCGCGACGGACTGAGTGGATGCGCCGGATCGGATGCTGTCCCGCCGCCGCGTAGGCTACGCCAAGCGCGTCCAGCGCCAGGGTCGATGCCCGGCCGAGCGCGAAATGGCGCTCGTCCCAGCGCGGCGCCTGCGGCGTCGGTGGCGCCTGCGCTTCGATTGCGAGCACGCGCAAGCCGTCGACACGATCGAGCGCCAGCGCCAGTGCCTCATGCCGACGAGCCCGCCGCCGACGATCACGACATCGAAGTCCTGCCCGGTCCGATCCTTCATCCGCCGATGATAGCGAGCTGCCCCGGCGTCCCGTCAGTCGATTAGAATGTCCGCCCCAGAAGTTCCGGAGTCGTCCATGTCGCAGTTGTTCCGTTCCGACGCCGCGCGCCTCGTGCTGCTCGTCGCCCTGATCGTTGTCGCCGCCGCGACGCGCATGCTGCCCGGGCGTCCGCCGAATTTTTCGCCGATCGAGGCGATGGCGCTGTTTGCCGGCGCCGTGTTCGCGAGCCGTTACGTGGCCGTGCTGGTGCCGTTGGCCGCGATGCTGATCTCCGATGCCGTCATCGGTTTCCATTCCGGCATGTGGCTGGTCTACGCCTGCATGGCCGTCATCGCACTGGCCGGCACCCGCCTCGCCGGTCGCATCAGCGCCTTGCGCGTGGTCGGTTATGGTCTGGGCGCGGCGCTGTTCTTCTTCGTCGTGACCAATTTCGCGGTCTGGGCCGGCGCCGCCGAGTATCCGAACCTGATGTACACGCCGGACCTGCAGGGGTCTGGTGAACTGCCGCATCGCCGCGATCCCCGTTCTTCCGCAACCAGATCGCCGGCGTGCTGGTGTATTCGGCCGTGCTGTTCGGCGCGCATGCACTGATGACGCGCCGCGTGGCGCAGTCCGCGACCGCGTAAGCGCATGGGCAACCGCCTCAGCAAGATCTACACGCGTACCGGCGACGACGGTTCGACCGGTCTTGGCGATGGCACGCGCGTGTCCAAGGACAGCGCACGCGTCACTGCCTACGGCACGGTGGACGAGTTGAACAGCGCTATCGGCGTGGTGCTTGCCTGCGGGCTGCCGCAGCCGATCGAGGACATGCTGACCGAGATCCAGCACGAACTGTTCGATCTGGGCGGGCGAGCTTTGCATCCCGGGCAGCGAACTGGTGCATGAAGCCGACATCACGCGGCTGGAAGCCCGCTCGATGGCCTGAACGAGGACCTGCCGCCGCTCAAGGATTTCATCCTGCCCGGCGGCGGCCCCGCCGCGGCCGCCTGTCATCTCGCGCGCACCATCGCACGTCGCGCCGAACGCGAAACGGTCACCCTGTCGCACCACGACGCGGTGCGCCCGGAGACCATCCGCTATCTCAATCGTGTCTCCGACCTGCTGTTCGTGATCGCGCGCGTGCTGGCCCGTTCTGCCGGGCATGGCGAAGTGCTGTGGAAGCACGAGCGCCGCAAGCGCGGCTGATCGCGGCGGACCGAACGGCGATGATCCTGACGCACCCGGCCTGCCTGCTGCACTACCCTGGTCCGGGGCATCCGGAATCACCCGATCGTCTCCAGGCGGTGTTGCGCGCACTCGATGCGCCGGTGTTCGCGAACATTCCGCGGGTTGACGCACCGCTGGTCGAGCGCGGCCTGATCGAACGCGTGCATCCCGGCATCGAGTACGCACAGATTTTCGCGCATGCACCGCACGTGCAGACGCTGCGGCTCGACGCCGACACGGTACTGCATCCGGCCGCCGATTCGCTGGAAGCCGCGCTGCGCGGTGCCGGCGCCGTCGTCGCCGCGGTGGATGCGGTGCTCGATGGCCACACGCGTCGCGCCTTCTGCGCGGTGCGCCCGCCCGGGCACCATGCCACGCCGGCCCGAGCCATGGGCTTCTGCGTGTTCAACAATATCGCGCTGGGTGCGCGGCGTGCGCTGGATCGCGGGCTGGAGCGCGTGGCCGTGCTCGACTTCGACGTGCACCACGGCAACGGCACCGGACTGCTTCGAACGCGAACCACGCGTGCTGTTCGCGTCCTCGCACCAGTGGCCGCTGTATCCGGGCAGTGGCGGGCTCGACGAGACCGGCGTCGGCAATGTCTTCAATGGCCACCTGCCGGCCGGCAGCGGTCCGCGCGAGTTCCGCGCGGTGTGGTCGGAACAGTTGCTGCCCGCGGTCGAACGCTTCCGCCCGCAACTGATCCTGGTCTCGGCCGGCTTCGACGCCCATCGCCTCGACCCGCTCGGCGGCCGGACGTCGAAACCGCCGACTACGCCTGGCTCACCCGCGAAATCGTCGCCCTCGCCGACCGCCACGCCGCGGGCCGCGTCGTCTCCACCCTCGAAGGCGGCTACAGCCTCACCGCCCTCGCCGAAGCGGGCGCCGCGCACGTGCGGGCGTTGTTTGGCTTGGCGGATTGATCGCCTCCGCGCGCTCACTGTTCGTGAGCGTTTCGATCAGGCTTTGCTCAGCACCGCAGTCCGTACAGGCGCCTTGCGTGCCGCCTTGCCCAGCGCGCTTTCCGCCCACTTGTTGAGACTGGTGCCGCTTCGTGCAGCCGCCTTCAGTGCCGCCGCGTGAACCTCGGGTGCGATGCGCAGCATGACCTTGCCACTGGCTGGTCGTTCCGGCGCCGAACCGAGTTCCCGGGATGCCGCCAGATAGTCGTCGATGGCCGCATGGAAGTTTGATTCGAACTCGGCCACCGATTCGCCGTGGAAGGCGATGATGTCGTCGATGTCCTGGACGCGCCCGACAATGACCTTGTCGTCGGCGTCGAAGACCATGCTGGCCGTGTAACCCTTGTAGGTCATGGCATTGCCCATGGCTTGATCTCCATTCTCTGGATGAACTCCCGAACAGCCAGGACACGGTAGCGAAGCGCTTCCTTGCCGGGATGCGGCCGATGGATCGTCATCTTCCGACCACCAAACTCGAACGTGACGACCGGCCCGGCGCCTTCGAAGCGCCAGATTACCCGTCGAGTTTATTTGCACAGCCGTCAACAGGCTCGGCGATGCCGGCCTTGATAGATTCACGCATGCCGGGCACCGAGAGCAGGAACAGTGTTTCCTGGATGGCGGTCCAATCCTCTTCGGAGACGAGCACGGCATTGCTGCGGTCGCCGGAAATGAGGATGGGGCGATGGGATTCCGCCACCTGATCCATCAGGCGATACCAGTTCGCACGGGCTTCGCTAGCGGTGAGCGTGATCACGATCTACTCCATGGACTGACACGCATGGTGCGCCAATACGCACGCAATCGCCAATTGCCGGCCGATCGACCACACTGAATCTCGGAAGAAAGATCGTCCAGCGCAGAACGAGTCGCCCCGGGTGCAGTCCGGATCACTTCAGCCATCTCGCCATGCACTGCTTAGCATCGGCATGGGAGAGAACACGCCCTTCCGCGACCGCCATCTCGCCCCTCGCTATGCCCTCAAGCAGGGAAATCCGCTGCTGCATCAATTCGTAGATCTCAACGTCCACAGGAGTGGACTGACACTTCAAGGTGGTGACGAGTTCGGCGCTCATGGAGTGACATTAAAATCTCACCCGGGTACGAACAAGAGCTTCGACACCCACCGCCTCGACCCGCACGCCATTGGTTGCCGCCATGCTGATGCGCAAGTCAGCTAGACGCCGTCAGTTCCGCGTCAGTTCGAACACCCTTGCCCAAGTTGCACTTGAGACAAAGAGTTCGCAGGTTGTCATCGGTGTTTTTCCCGCCGCGTGACCAAGGCTGGATGTGATCCACGTGGAGTTCAACGGACCCATCCTTTGCAGGCGAGGCCCCGCATACAACACACCTGAAATTGTCACGTGCAAGAACGCGATAGCGAAGCGATAGGCTGATTGAGCGCGGCACGACCGAACTCGGCGAAGATTTGGCGTTCACAACAGGCTCTGCAGTGGCGGGCTGAGCCGAGTGTTCTTGCGACTCATTCACTCGCTTGACGAAGGCAGTGAGCGCAGCACGCCAGCCTCCCCAACGGCGAATGTAGGCTTTGGGGGACCAACAGATGAAGGAGGTTGTTTCAACTCACCAAAAATCGGCTGCCGACCATAGTGTGTCCAAAGTGCCAGGATGTTTTCGAAGCACTCTTCGTCAGTGTATCGACGACCGAGCAGCGATTGGCTGAGGCCAGCGGCCTTGAGTGCCTTCTCCCATGAACCGAAGTGGCGTCGGACCGGAGCGCCTGATATCCCGGTATGAGCTTCAAACTCATCTAACGTCAGAACGTCTCTGTTCAGATCGCGTGCTGCGTCGGAGATGGCCTTCAAGACTTCATCGGCTGAAGTGCCAATGTTGGAACTGTCGATGCGTTCGCTGAGACCTGCTCTCTCTAGAGATTTTCTCCAACTCCCGAAGCGCTTTTGAAGCGTTGAGCCATGAACTTTCGCGATGCTGCTGAACTGGCTGATGCTCAGTTTTGGCGTATTCACCAATGCCGCGACACGCCGAAGCTCAGCGAGAAGCGCCTCGTCGTTGTATTCCTCTAGCGTCGTGAGCTCAAACTTCATGAAAAGATCCGCAAGAGTGCGC
The DNA here is from genome assembly GCA_016721845.1 of Lysobacterales bacterium. Classification (NCBI taxonomy): domain Bacteria; kingdom Pseudomonadati; phylum Pseudomonadota; class Gammaproteobacteria; order Lysobacterales; species Lysobacterales bacterium. The sequence goes on along the minus strand of JADKHK010000002.1, from coordinate 5,648 downwards.
TTCTCGGACTGAAGCGCCGGACTGGTCGGCAAAGTCTCGGTCGGGCAGACGAGCGGGTCAAGGCATTCGCTGGAACGCTCGCCTGTCGCAAATAATCACACCCCGCGATCACGGGGTGACGGCGGCGCGTTCCGTCACCCACAATCGCGAACATCTTCGGGGGAATTCGCGATGTTGAAGTCGGTGCGCCGGTTCGTGGCGGGTGTGTTGTGCGTGGGGGCGATGGCGGCCTCGGCTGAGCAGTCTGCGGAGAAGATCCGTTTGGCGCCGCCGCAGGCGATGTTTCGGGACAGCATCACGTTGAACCAATTTGTCAGCGGCACGCTGCGCTTCGTGTTGTTGCACGAGATCGGGCATGGCTTCGTCGACCTGTACGGCATTCCCGTGCTCGGTCGCGAGGAGGACGCGGCGGATCGGTTTGCGACCGGTGGATGGCGCCCGATGGCGAAGGCCAGGACGGCACCGATGCGATCGCGGCGATGGAATGGTGGCTGGCCTCGGCTAAGACCAGCGGCTTGAGCCGCGAGCAGTTGGCGTGGTGGGACGAACACGGCATCGACGAACAGCGCGGATTCCAGATCGCCTGCCTGCTCTACGGCAGCGACCCCGGAGTCCATGGGCCCGCTCGCCGGGCCGACTTGGCGTGCCCGCCGAACGTCGCGAATCGTGCGCCGGGCGCACAGGAGAATGCGGCCTCGTGGTCGGCCTTCCTGCGCGGCTAGCCTCGACGCTGACGCATCAACTCGACGGCTTCATCGAGCGGAAGAACTACGTCGAGCCGGAATCGCCCGACACCGTCGATGCCGCCAAGCTCGTGCGCGAGATGAAGTTGCTGGAAGAGCTCGCGGCGATGCTCGGGCAGTTCAAGTTTCCGGAAGGCAGCGTGATGGTGCGGATGTATGCGCAGGGATTGCGGCATGGCGAACGCCTATTGGGACCCGGAACGAAAAGAACATCGTGCCTGCTACGAGCCTCGTCAACCACATCGCCAACGTGGGCTACGCCGCCGGATTCCGCTGAGCCTGCAGCAGTGGCGGCCAGCGCCGCGCGCAAACCCGCGGCGTCGAGCGGCTTGCGCAGGAAACCGTCGAAGCCGGCCGCGCGTGCCTCGGCTTCGGTATTCGCCTCGCTGCGGGCGCTGATCGCCAGCGCCGGCACGTGCCGACCGATGCGATTCCGCAGCAAGGGCAGCAACTGCAGGCCACCCATGCCGGGCAGATCGAGGTCGCTGACGATCAGATCCACCGCGGCATCGGCATGATGCAGGCATGCATGGCCTGATCGGCCACACGCACCGTCGCAGCCTCCGTCCGCAACCGTGTCGCGATGACTTCACGCGTCACGGCATCGTCCTCGACCAGGAGGATGCAGCGAGACGCGTTGTCCACCGCGGCGCGCTCCGGAACCGGCACGCCGACCGCGACCGACGCGGTTTCCGTCATCGCCACGTCCGGCAAGGGCAGGCGCACCGAGAACACGCTGCCGACGCCGCGTCGAGCGCAACACCACCTCGCCGTCCATCAATTGCGCGAGCTGATGCACGATCGACAATCGAGCCCGCTGCCGCCGAGCCCGGCACCGAAACTGGTCTGCGAAAACCGCTGGAACAGGCGCGCATTCGGCTCGGTCATGCCCGGCCCGGTGTCCTCGACATCGATCCGGACCAGGCACCCTCGCGCCGTGCCCGCCAGCACGATGCGTCCGCGCGCGGGTGAACTTGAGCGCATTGTTCGCGAGGTTCAGCACGATCTGGCGCAACCGCGTCGCGTCCGCCAGCACGCCCTTCGGCAGGTCGTCGGCGATCTCGAGCGCGCATTCGAGTCCCTTGCGCTGCGCCAACGGCGCGACCGCATCGACGATTTTCGCGCAGCAGGCTGTGCAACGCCGTCGCTTGCGGATGCGGAAAGCTTGCCGGCCTCGGCACGCGACAGATCGAGCAGGTCGTTGACCATGCGCAACAGGTGCTGGCCGGACTGACGCACGGTCGAGACGTAGTGCTGCTGGGGTGGCATCCAGCGGCGTGCCTGCGAGCAGTTCGGCCATGCCGAGCACACCGGTCATCGGCGTGCGGATCTCGTGGCCCACGGTCGCGAGGAATTCGCTCTTCGCGGCGCTGGCCGACTCGGCATGACGCCGCCGCTCTCGGCCATGGCCATGGCGTGACGGGCCTCCAGCGCCTGCGGTTCATGCGCCACAGCAGCACGAAACCGAGCAGGGTCAGCACGCCATACATGGCATACGCCGCGGGACTCGACCACCTGGTGGCGCTATTCACGAGACGCGTCGTGAGCGTCGTCGCGCCGGGCTGCCCGAGCGCATTCTCGGCCCGCACCTGCATCGATAGTCGCCCGCCGGCGGCGGCGCGATCAGGCGTTTTCGCCGGCGGCGCCGACATCGACCCAGTCCGGGTCGAACCCCTCGATGCGAAACCGATACCGCTGTGCTTTCGGCTCGATGAAGGAGATCAGGCGCGCACCGATCGCCAGTTCATGATCCAGCGGCCCGAACTGCAGGGCATCGCCACCCGGCATGCGGGTTCGCACCTCCTCGTCGTGCAGATAGCGCAGCGCCGCCCAGTTCAGCGGAAGCGACGGCGGCGATGGCGACGACCACCGGCCACGCACGCGCAACACGCCCTCGCCGACCAGAAACACCACATCCTCGCCCTGGCGCACCGCACTCGGCATGATCTCGAACTGCACGCTCGGCAGTCCGTCGGCACGCGTGAACGGATGCAGGCTCGGCTGCACTGGATCAACCCGCCACAGCCCACGCGGATTGCTGAGCAGGACTTGCCCGGCAGCGTCGACGACCAGAGTCGAGGCCTCGGCGACCGGCAAGCCATCACGCCTCGCCCAGGGTCCAGTCGATCGACCAGCCTTGCTCCCGACGGACCAGCAGCATCAGGCGGTCCGAGTTGATGTACCAGCAGCCGTTCGGCATCAAGGAAGGCGAAGGCATGCACACGCTCCGGCGCGACCGCGTCCAGGCACGAAGGCCTCGCCACGATCGTCGAGATGGCGAAGGCCGGTCGCGTCGGCCATCCAGATGCGGCCTTCCGGATCGGCGCTGATCTGCTCGAAGTCAACGCTGTCGAGACCCTGCTCGCCGGCCCGCCAGACTCTGGTTGCGCCCATCCGGCGACAACACGTTCAGGCCTGCGGTCAGCGCGCCGATCCAGAGCCGGCCATCGGGCGACCGCTAGCGCTTTCGGCGACCCCACCGGCCAGGTTCACCGACCCGGCAGGCCCGTGACCCGGTGTCGTGCGCGGGATCGAGATGCAGCACCCCCTCGCGTCGGGCAGCCACAAGGGTGCCGGCGGCGTCGCACCACACCGCTCAAACGCCGCCGCGCCAGTGCGGCGGCGTGCGGTGCCGGTCCAGCGCGACCTCGCCCTGCGGCGAAATGCGGGTGAGTTCGCCTGCGCACCAGCATCCACAAACTGTCGTCCGGACAACGCGTGATGCCGCTGCGGCGTCCGCTCGACGGTGACGCGGGATCGAGCGGATCGTGCCGGAAGACCTGAAAGCGTTGCCAGTCCGGGCGCAGGTAGGCGATGCATGCGCGCCCGTGCTGGAGCGACAGTCCACCTTCGTGATCGCGCAACAGATCGAGCACATCGGCATCCGGCAGGGCCCCCGGGCACGGCCGGGCGCGGGCGAATCCAGTCGCTGCCGCCGTCGCCCCGCAGGCGTAGCACGCCGCCCGCGCACGGCCACCCAGACCTCGCCCGAGTCGCCATCAACGACCGATTCGACCAGCCCGGCCGCCTCGGGCAGGACCACCCGCGACAGCGTGTCGGTCCCCGCGCTGCGGCGGAACAGGGCTGCATTCGCGCCGACCCAGAGCGTGCCGTCGCGGGTGACCTGCACGGAATTCACCAGCGGCAGTTCAACCACCTTCCGCGCCGGGCCCGGCATGACCGCATCGGCCGCATCGATCCGCCACAGCGTATCCAGCGTTCTGACCCACAACACGCCGTCGACACGACCGCCATGTCGAGCACGGTCGCCGTGCGCAGGGCCGGATCAAGATCCATCAACCGGTCCAGCGCCACCGGCGCCGCCTCACCCTGGCGCAATCGCGCAAGTCCCTGCGCGTAGGTGCCGATGCAGAGATCGCCGCGCGCGGTCTCGGTCAAGGCGAAGACATCGCCACCGCGCAGACCGTTGCCCGCCGGGTCCGGCACGATGCGGGTGAACTGGTGTCCTCGCTGTCGTCGAGCATTGCCAGCCCGGTGCTCCGCATCCCACCCAGATGCGTCCGTCCCGGGTCGCAAGCGCGGTCCGCAAGTCGTTGCACGGCAACGAGGTGGCATCGTCCGGATCGTTGCGGAACACCCGAAGCCCCAAACCGTCGAAGCGCGCCAAGCCATCGCGGGTGGCGATCCAGAGATGACCGCCGGTCCTGGGTCAGGTCCATCGTCGACAGTGCCGGCAAGCCTTCGGCGCTGCCTGCAGCCGGAAAGCGGGCGCGATCGCGTCGGCCCGGCCAGGTTCGGCAGCAGCAGGCATCCGGTGATCAGCAAGGACCGCATGCGCCGACGATGCCAGCGGCTTGCAGATTCGCCAAGGGAATTGCGACGCGGGTCGATGGCACCACTCGGCATTCGTGGCAAAGTGCGGGCCATGAGAATCCTGCTGCCCGCCCTGCTCGCGCTGTGCCGCAGTCACGTCCGCTTCGGCGGCCGAGCTATCGCTTCGACACCGTGCATTCGCGGTGCAGTTCATGTCAGCCACCTCGGCTTCAGCGAGTCCGAAGGCGAGTTCCACGATCTGCGCGGCGGATTCCGCTTCGATCGCGACGACTGGTCGAGTCCAGCTGCGACGTGACCATCGGCATCGCTTTCGCTCGATCTCGACGACGAAGCCTCGGAATCGCAAATTACTCGAATCCGACTGGTTCGATGGCGCCAGCACCCGGACATGCAAGCTTCGGCCTGTGTGTGACCTGCGGTGGCAGCAGGACGAACAAACACCCATGGTCGCATCGATGGCGAGTTGACCTTAAGCGGCATCACCCGCCCGGTCTCGCTCCGACCTGCAGTTCAAGTCGCGCCGCCATCCACAAGTGATTCGCTGGAAATACACCGCCGGCTTCAGCGCGACGACGATGATCCGTCGCAGCGACTACGGCATGCACAAGTACATCCCCGAGATCGGCGACGAGATCGCCATCCGGCTCGACATCGAAGGCCAGCGCGGAAGGAGCGAAACGTGAGCGCAACAAGTGATGCCACGGCGCTGGGGCAGCGTCGCAAGTTCTTCCACTGGACGATCGCGCCTGGTTCGTGATCGGCCTGCTGGTCGGCGGCCTGACCATGGTCGACATGAAAGTGTCGCCGGACAGTTCAAGCTGTACGCGCTGCACAAGTCGTTCGGCATCACCGTGCTTGCGCTAATGCTGCTGCGCTTCAGCCGGCGCGGCATCGATCCGCGCCCGCAGGATGTGGCCGGCATGGCGCCGATCGTCGCATTAGCGGCCCATGCGGTGCACCGCCTGCTCTACGTCGCATTGCTGGCGATGCCGATCTCGGGCTGGGTCTACAACTCCGCCTCGAACTTTCCGCCGCAATGGTTCGGCCGGTAGACCTGCCGGCCATCGTCGCGCCGGACAAGGACCTCAAGCACCTCGCCCACGAGGTCCA
>JADKHK010000001.1 GCA_016721845.1 Lysobacterales bacterium | reverse complement strand
GGCGGCACTGCGCATTCGCCGATGCCGGTCGGCGCGACGGTCGAAGGCAGCATGCACTTCGACCGGGACGGCATCGCATCGATCCGCAGCACCCGGTAGGCGTCGGTTGCGCGCGGGTCGGCGCGCGTCGTCCAGCGCGATCGTTTCCCCGAGCATCGCGCTCAGCCCGAAGCCGGTGCCGCCTTCTAGCTGCGCGCACCACGTCGGGATTGATCACGGTGCCGTGCAGTCGGAGGCCACCACGCAGCGCCCGACCTGGATGCCGCCGTCGGCGGTCTTCGAGACTTCGGCGACGGTGGTGACGTAGCCGCTGAACGATTGATGCATGGCCACGCCGCGGAAGTGACCGGTCGTGACCGGTTGCGACCAGCCCGCCTTGTCGGCGGCCAGCGACAGTACCGCGCGCTCGCGCGCGTCCGCCTCCGGCAATAGCGCCAGCCGCAGCGCGACCGGGTCCCGCGCAGTCGCGGTGGCGCGATCTCGTCGGAGCATGGTCTGCATCACGTACGCGGTGTGAGTGTGGCCGATCGGACCGCCACCATATCACGGCACCGGCGACGCCGGATGCGGTGACGCGCACGTCGATGTCGGCAGCGCGTACGGCGTGCTCGGCGACGCCGTCACAGGGCGCGGCCGCCGGGATCGATGCCGCCCTGCATCATCATCGCTTCGAACGGCGTGCTGGCGATCGACTGGCCTTGACGATGGATGCGCCCAGCCGGGTGAATCTGTTGGTCGGCATCGAGACCCCACGCGCAACGCGGTGCAGGTGCAGCGGACGATAACGGCCGCCGCCCATGTCGGCTCCTGTGCGTCCACGCGCAGCTTGATCGAGCCGGGAACGCCAGCGCTTGGCAATCCGGTGACTTGACGAACACGTCGCAGTTGGCCACCGCGCGCCGACCGTGCCGCCGCCGGTCTTCATCACGTGCAGGTCGACCTGCTCGGGCTTCACGCCGGCGATCCGGGCGCAGGTGGTTCGCACCGCGTCGGGCATCTGCAGCCCGCCGTGGATGTGCAGGCGCTCGCCGTCCTTGTGGACGACGGCGTTCAGCGGTTCCAGCGCCGCATGGGCGAGATAAGGAAAACGGTACGTCGCTTCGATCGTTTTCGCGGCCTTGCCCAGCGCGGCCTTGGCGTCGCCGCGCTGCAGCGCGACCTTGCCGTCCTGTGTCGACAGGGTGGCGTACTCGGCGAACATCGCTTCCGACGAACGCATCTCCGCGCCGCTGTCGTCCCAGGTCACCTGCAGCGCTTCGCGGCCCTTGATCGCGGCCCAGGTGTTGTTCGCCACCACCGCCACGCCGCGCGAGATCTGGACCACGTCGACCACGCCCGCCACCGCCTTGCTGCGGTGGCGTCGAACGAAGCGACCTTGCCGCCGAAGCGCGGGGCTGTGTGCCACGGTCGCGACCAGCATGCCCGGGCAAGCGGATGTCGATGGTGTAGGCCTGGTACCGTCGGACTTGGCGCGCGTCGATGCGCGCAGTCTCGTCCTTGCCGATCAGCGTCCACGCCTTCGCGTCGTTCAACGCCACTTCGCCGAGCACCGCAAAGGCGCGGCGGCGGCGATCAGGCTGGCGTAAGTCGCGCGGCGGCCGTCGGCATGCACGACCTCGCCGTTCGCGGTCGTGAGTTCGCCGATCTCGACCTTCCACTGCGTCGCGGCCGCCTGCTTCAGCAGTTCGCGCGCGGCGCAGCTGGCTCTGCGTGTGCGTAGCGCTCCCACGACGAAGGCATGCTGCTGGAGCCGCCGGTGGAGCTGGAACGCGCCGCCCATCACGAGGTTGCCGTACCACGTCGGATTGCCGGCGCGGCCTTCGACCTGCACCTTGTCCAGCGCCACGTCGAGTTCTTCCGCGACCAGTGTCGCCAGGCCGTGGTAGGAGTTCTGGCCCATGTCGAACTGGCTGGAATACACGGTGACGAAACCATCGGCCGCGATCGCGATGTAGGCCTCGAACGGCGAACCCGCCGCGGGTTTGACAGTCGCGTGGGCGGCAGGCGCAGCGTCATCGTCGGCGTCCATGCGGCAGCCGACCATCAGCGCCGTTCCGACCAGGCTGGCGCCGAGGACGAACTGGCGACGCGACAGCGTGGGTGTCGCGATGGCGGTGGCCAGGGCGGAGAGTCGCGACCGTTGGAACATGTCCGTGCTCCTCAGGCCAGCGTCGCGGCCGCGGACTTGATCGCCGCGCGGATGCGTTGATAGGTGGCGCAGCGGCAGAGATTGCCGGCCATCGCCGCATCGATGTCGTCGTCGCCAGGATTGCGGTTGCTTTCCAGCAGCGCGACCGCGGCCATGATCTGTCCGTCGGCAGTAGCCGCACTGCGCCACCGCACCGGCGACCCACGCGTCTTTCAGACGGTCTTCGCCACCGGACCGGTGGCGAAGGCGCTTCGATCGTGGTGGATCGGCTGGCCGACCAGTGCACTTGCGCGTGACGCAACTGCGGATCGGCTGGTCGGCGAGATGCACCGTGCAGGCGCTGCACTGGGCCATGCCGCAGCCGTACTCTGGTGCCGGTCAATCCGCGATGTCACGCAACACCCACAGCAGCGGCATGTCGTCAGGGGCATCCACCGGCACCGCTTTGCCGTTGATCGTCAGTTCGAAAGCCATGTCGCGCTCCTGGTACGGGCCTGAAGTGGGGGCGGAGAGAACCCTGGGTTCCGCATTCGCCGGGCACTGCCTTTGGCACCGTCCGGCATGTGCCGCTGCAAGAAGGAACGGTGAATCGATATCCGCCGGACCGGGGCCACACTATTCCAATTTCCGGAGCCGTTCCAGTGCGGGAAACGAACGCGTCGCAGCGTTCGCGGGCAGGCAACGGCGCCCACGAAATAGGGCGCGAACGACGTCGCGCCGTTCCGGAATCGATCTTCGTACCCATGACATCGGCCGACACTCTCGAGTTTCGACCGGCGCCGGATTACCCCAGGACTCTCTTCAGCGCCTGCGTCGCCGCGGCGAAGCTGAAGTGCGTGGCGATGTTGGCGAGGGGCGCCGTCGGCGAGCTGGGTCCAGAGGGTCGTCGGTGTAGAGAGCGGATGATTTCCCGAGCGAACGCTTCGGCGTCATCGGCGACCAGCACGTCGACTTCGTGTTTCAGGTCATGCCTTCGGCGGCGACCGTGGTCGCGACGACCGGTTGACCATGCGCCATGCTCTGCTGACCTTGCCTTCACGCCGGCGTCAGTAGTGCAGCGGCGCCACGACAGTCGGCAGCCGTCGAGCATCTCGTCGAGCGAAGGCAGGAAAACCGGCACGATGACGCGCGCCGCCGGCGAAAGTGCTCTGATCGCGTCCGGCATGCGACTGCCGACGATGTGGGAAGCGCGCGTCCGGCAGTGCCTTCGCGACCAGCGGCCAGATCGCATGCACGAACCACAGCATCGCATCGATGTTCGGTTGATGCTGAAACCGCCGACGAAGAACAGGTCCTCGCGTTGTTCGGAAGCCGGCGCGAAGGCCGACCACTTATGCACATTCGACAGCACCTCGATGCGTGCACCCGGCACCTCGCGCTGCAGCAGCTCCTGCCTGACCGGGCTGACCACGAGGGTCACGTCGCTTTGCCGGATCAGCCGCAACTCGGCCAGTTTGGTCGAGGCGTCGCCTGGCCGGCGCAGGTCCTCGCGGTCGGCGAGCGCGGCCTCGCGTTCTCGCGCAGGTAATGCAGGTCGACGGTATCGAACACTAGTTGCCTGCGGCGCGTAGTGGCGCACGGCCTGCAGCAGCGGCGGGCGACGTAGTGGCGACTCAGGATCACCGCATCGAACTGCGCACCGTTCTCGCGCAGCCAGCGCATCGGCTCGGGCATCCACGGGGTGATACAGGGACCTCGACGCCGAGCTGCTGCAGCGCTTCCGAATAGCGGCCGTCGAACGCGCGGTTCGCGGCGAAGAGGCAGACCTGGCGCCGAGTGCGACCAGCAACTGCATCAGATTGACCATGCGCACCGAACCGGAATCCTCGTCCGGATGCGGCGTGGTCGCATCGACAATCAGCACGCGCCGACCGACACGGTGTTCGCGCGCGAGCGCAATCGATGCCCGGCTGCGGTTGCTTGCGGTAACCGCCAAGCCAGCGTTCGAGGAACTTCTGCTGGTTGATGACCTGGTACTTCTTCATCCCGGTCGTCGTCGGTGCTGGCCGATACGCCTTCGAAATGGAACACGGTCGATGCCGGCTGATAGAGCACGCGCAGGCCGGCTTCGCGCACCTGGAAGGCGAGGTCGGTGTCTTCGTAGTAAGCCGGCGCATAGCGTGCATCGAAGCCGCCGCGCTGCTCGAACAGCGCGCGCGGAATCGCGATCGCGGCGCCCGAGCAATAGTCGACTTCGCGCACGAAATTGCAGGCCGGATCGCGCGGGTCGCCGAAGCGGCCATAGTTCCAGCCGGAGCTGTCGCTGAAGACGATGCCGCCGGCTTCCTGCAGGCGCCCATCCGGATAGACCAGCTGCGATCCGACCGTGCCGACGCGCGGATGCTGGTCGAAGGTGTCGAGCAGGGTGTCCAGCCAGTTCGGCGCGACCTGGGTGTCGTTGTTGAGGAAGACGAGGTATTCGCCCCGCGCCAGGGCCGCACCGGCATTGCAGGAGCCGACGAAGCCGAGGTTCTCGGCATTGCGATGCGCGGTGATGCCCTCGACCTGCTGCAGACGTTCCCAGGTCTCATCGCTGGAGCCGTCGTCGACGACGATGACCTCGAAACCGGAACGCTGGGTCTCCTTGGCGAGCGAGCGCAGGCAGGCCTCGGTGTAGCGCCACTTGTTGTAGACCGGGATGACGATGCTGGCGCGTGGCGATGCGGCGCGCGGCAGCACGATCGGCGACGCTGGGGTCGCGGCCTCGTCGACCAGCAGTTCGGGCTTGGGCAGGTCCAGTACCGCAGGCGCATCGCTGCCGCGCACACGTTCGAGCGTGCCCTTGAGGCCGCGCACGCGCAGGCTGCGCAGCACGCGCGGCGGCAGGCCGAGCGCGCGCCGCGCGAGATAGCCGAGCTGTACGCTCGCGTGGCCGAACTGGCGGCGCGCGAAACGCAGCGGCTTGGTCAAGCGCCAGCTCAGGCTCGCGAGCAATTCGGCTTTCTCCGCCTCGAGGCGTGCGATTTCGCGCTGGAAATGCGCCGCCGCGGCCTGCCAGTCCTGTTGTGCGTCGTCATGACGTTGTGCGGCCGCCAGCAGTTCGCGGCCGAGTCGTTGCACTTCGGCATCGAGCTGCCGCGCCCAGGCGGTGCGCTCGTCGAAGTCGTGGACCAGTCCGCCGATGCGGCCATGCAGTTCGTCGATCATGCCTTCCAGACGATGACATTCCTGCAGGCGCTGGTCGGCAGGGTTCGTCATGCAGTTCGGCGATCAGGGCCGCGATCGCGCCTGCATCGGGTTCGACCAGCAGGCCATCATGCGGATGCGTGATCCGTTCCGCGAAGGCGCCGAGTCGCGTCGCGATCACCGGGATGCCGAGCGCCCGCAGTTCGCTGAGCGTGTAACTGAAACTCTCGGCAACCGTGGCCGGCAACAGGGCGGCGTCGGGAGCGATGCGAGCCAGCAACTGCGGCAGTTCGTCACGGCGATAGTCGAAGACCAGGTGCACGTCGCGTTCGCCGAGGAAGCCGAGGCCGCTGCGTCCGCAGCCGACCAGGAACAGTTCCGCGTGTTCGCGCAGATCGGTCGCGAGCAGGGCGCGCAACAGGCGTTCGCCCTTGCCGCCGTTCAGGCGTCCGAGCACGACGATGCGCATGCGACCCCGCACCGGCGGCTTCGGCAGCGGGGTCGTAGCGAAGGCGCGCAGGCCGTGGCCGATCAGGTCGAAACGGCGAGTGGCGAGTTCGGGTGCCAGGCGCAGCCAATTGCGGCGCACGCCGTCGGTCGGTGCGCTCAGGACCACCTGTTCGCTCGACATCCGTGCCACGAACGCGGCACGCAACGCCAGCCAGAATGCCGGCTCGCGCTCGGCGAACGGGAACTCCGGTGCCCGCGCCTGCACGAGCGCCTGCGCAAGCGAGTTTGCGGTGCCGTCGACGGCATCGAAATCGGCATGCAGCACTGGCCACAGCGGGAAGTAGTCGTGGCAGACGTGTTCGGTCGGCAGGCCGGTAGCCAAGGCATCGAGCGAGTGTCCGATCAGCGAGGACACGATCACGCTGCCGACGCCGAAGCGCAGCCGGATCTGTTCTGAACACCGCACGCCATTCGACGCTGTCGATGGCGCAGGTGGTGATCGCCGCAGCCAGTTCGAAGCGCGCCAGCGGCCATGCCCGGCCGGCCTGCAGCAAGGCCAGCTCCAGCACTTCGCCGCAGCGTTGTCGCGACGATTCGCCGCGCGCAAAGAGCGCCAGGTGCCAGCGCTCGCTGTCGCCTTCGGCGAGATCATGCGCGAACTGTTCGATGCCGCCGCCCCAGCCGTGCAGGACGTGCAGCACCACGCCGCGACGGTCCAGTCCGGGACGCAGGTTCGGCAAGGTCGGCGCGACCGCGAGTTCGGCGCGCAAGATCGCGAGCGCCACCTGCGGTGCCGCGAGATGGCGATGTTCGGGCGCGTCCGGGCCCCGCAACGGTGCGCCCGCGGCCGCGACGTGCAGACTGTCCAGGACGCCATAACGCAGGGGCAGGCCCTGGGCCATGCGCGCCGCGGCCTCCGGCCCGAGCAGGGCGAGCGCGCCGGCCGCCGCATCGCACGGGCGCACGCTGCGGGTGCCGAGCAACCACAGCGCGGCATCGAGCGTCATCGCATCGCCCGCGAACGCTTGCGCTTCCGGCAACGGGTTCAGCGTCGCGACGCCGACATCGGCCGCGGTGACCACATCGAAGCCCGATACCGCCGCCGCCGCATCCCGCAGGCGCCGGATCGCGAATGGCGGCAGCGCTGCGTTGGCGAGCACGCGCAAGGTGGTCTGGCCGACATCGACGCTGTCGACGACGCGCGCATGCGCATCGAGCACGACCAGTTCGATGTCGGGGGGAAGTTGCGCGAGCAACGCACCCAGCCAGGCCTCGTTGGGCTGGCCGAGCACGGCCACGCAGAGCGGGCGGGCATGGGTCACGGAGTTGGGCGCTGCGCACTCTGGGTGGTGCGCTGAGACTGAATTATCGCGGAATCGCCCGCGGGCCGCCATGCGAGGCGCAAATTCGCTCCGTTAGACTGCGACGCCATTCCTCGTCCCCGGTGTCCGCTTGGCCCGTTTCCTCGACCTGTTGCGCAGGTTCTACCGCTGGTTCCGGGTGCCGATCTGGCTGGGACTGGGCCTCGCGATCGGTTTTCTCGGTCCCTATCTCTGGTATCTGGACCGGCTGGTGCGTGCCGGATTCGATGGCCTGCGCTTCGATACGCCAAGTCGCGTCTATGCGCGGGCACTGGAGCTGCGTCCCGGTCGCGCCATGGATGCCGAGACCCTGCTGCTCGAACTCGACGCCGCGCGTTACGGCCAGGCCACCGACGCGCTGCAGCCGGGCAGTTATGCGCGTGACGGCAACAGTTTCCTGATCCAGACGCGCGCCTTCGTCGATGGGGCCGGTGCGCAGCCCTCGCGACGGATCCGGGTCACGCTGGCGAACCGGCGCGTCGGCAAACTGGAGGACGTGGCGGCGAAGCGGGCGCTGGAATCGGTGCGGATCGATCCGGCGCGCATCGCGACGCTGTATGGCAAGGCTCGCCAGGAACCGCGACTGGTCAAGATCAACGAGGTGCCGCCGCTGTTCCTGCGCACCCTGCTCGCGGTCGAGGACAAGGACTTCGCGACCCATCACGGCATCGATCCCTGGGGCATGGCGCGGGCGATGTTCGTCAACGTCAAGGCGGGCGAACTGTCGCAGGGCGGGTCGACCCTGACCCAGCAGCTGGTGCGCAACCAGTTCCTCGATCGGCGCAAGAAGTGGGCGCGCAAATTCAACGAGATCGGACTCGCCCTGCTGATCGAGGCGCGTTACAGCAAGGGTGCGATCCTCGAGGCCTACCTCAACGACGTCTACCTCGGCCAGCATGGCGCGCAATCGGTGCATGGCGTCGGCGCTGCAGCCGAGTTCTATTTCGGGCGCGACCTCGAAGCGCTGGCGCCGCACGAGATGGCCCTGCTGGTCGGCATGATCCAGGGGCCGTCGCTGTACGACCCGCGACGTTCACCGGCGAACGCGCTGAAGCGGCGCAACCTGGTGCTGCGCGAGATGCAGGAGGCCGGGCTGCTCAGCGCCATCGAAGCCAAGGGCCAACAGCGGCTCGCGCTGAACGTGACCGCGAGCGGCGCGATTGCGCGCAACCGCTATCCGGGTTTCATCGAGCTGGTGCAGGCGCAGATCGCGCGCGACTACGACGCCGCCGAACTGTCCAGCGAAGGGCTCGCCATCCACACCACGTTGGCGCCATCGACGAGGACTATGCCGAGCGCGTGGTCGCCGAGAAGATCAAGACGCTGGCCAAGGACACCAGCGGCCTGCAGACGGCGATGGTGGTGACGCGTGCGTCGACCGGAGCGATCGAGGCGGTGGTCGGCGACCGTGATCCGCAGCGGCCCGGATTCAATCGCGCGGCGATGGCGGCGCGCCCGATTGGTTCGCTGGTCAAGCCCTTCGTTAATCTGGTCGCCCTGGCACAACCGGAGCGCTGGTCGCTGATGACCTTGTTGCCGGACCGCGCGATCGCGTTGCGACAGCGTAACGGCCAGACCTGGCAGCCGCGGAACTCCGACAACCTCGAGCATGGTGACGTCGCCTGATCGACGCGCTGGCACGGTCCTACAACCTTGCGACCGTGCATCTCGGGCTCGATGTCGGCGTGCAGAAGGTCGAGCGCCTGCTCGAAGCCCTGGTGCCCGGCGTTGACGTCTCGCCGCATCCGTCGCTGCTGCTCGGTGCGACCGAAATGACGCCCTTGCAAGTCGCGCAGGCCTACCAGTATCTCGCCGCCGACGGGCACCAGCTGCCGCTGTCGTCGGTCACTGCGGTGATCGATCGCAATGGCCGCACGATCGCGCGCTACCGTGCACCACAGCGGGCCGGCGAACTGGTCGAAGCGGCGCGCCTGGTCAGCTTCGCGATGCAGGAAGGCTCGCGCACCGGCACCGGTGCGGCCCTGATCGGATTGGGTCTCGGCGATCTCGACGTCGCCGGCAAGACCGGCACCTCGGATGATCAGCGCGACTCCTGGTACGCGGGATTCACCGGCGGGCACCTGGCCGTGGTCTGGCTCGGCCGCGACGACAACAAGAAGACCGGCTTCTACGGCTCGACCGGTGCGATGCGGCTGTGGGCGGCGCTGTTCGAGAAACTGCCGAGCGAGCCGCTGCAACTCGATCTCGGGCACAATCCGGTGGTGCGCTGGATCGATCCGCAGACCCAGCGCGCGACCAGTGCCGAATGCGAGGGCGCGCGCGCCTTGCCCTTCATTCGCGGCTACGAGCCGACCGACTACATGGACTGCGACCGCTGGACGATCGATGACTGGTTCCGCAACCGCGTCTTGCATCGCGAACCGCCGTCGGCCGATGGACAATGGAACGATGATGATGAACTTTGAATCCCGTCGACTGGCGGCCCTGATCGCTGTCCTTGCGCTGGCCGCCTGTGCGACCAAGGCGCCGCCGAAGCCGGTGGCGAAGGCGCCCGAGCCACCGCCGCGCGACTGGGTGGCCGAGATTCGCGCCGAGGCACGGAAGCTGCCCTCGAACGTGGAAGTGATGCCGTTGCAGGAAGCCGCGGTCGAGGACTTGCGCCAGAAGGCGCGCGTCGCCGAGGCCGCCCGACAGTTCGATGCCGCCGATGCCACCCTCGATGCTGCGCTCGCGATCACGCCCGACGATCCGGCGCTGTGGCAATGGCGCGCCGAGATCGCGCTGGCCGAGCGTCGCTTCGACGATGCCGTCGCGCATGCGCGCAAGTCCGAGGCGATCGGTCCCAAGCTCGGCGGCCTGTGCGTGCGCAACTGGCTGACCGTGGCCGCGGCCCGGCATGAGGCGCACGATGCCATCGGCGAGGCCGACGCACGCGGCAAGGCCGATGCCTGCCCGGTGCCTGCACCGATCCGGATGTGAGGGTGACCTCGCGCGCCGCGCAGACGCTGGCGGAAGGCGGCGCGCTGGCTGCAGCGATCGAAGGCTTCATGCCGCGCGCCGTGCAACAGGACATGGCGACCGCGATCGAGGACACGATCCGCGATGGCGGCGAACTCGTGGTCGAGGCCGGCACCGGTACCGGCAAGACCTTTGCCTATCTGGTCCCGGCACTGCAAAGCGGTCAACGGGTGATCATCTCGACCGGCACCAAGGCGCTGCAGGACCAACTGTTCCATCGCGATCTGCCGCGCGTGCATCGTGCGCTCGGCATCCCTGCCAAGACCGCATTGCTGAAAGGACGCGCAAACTACGTCTGCTGGTATCGCCTCGACAAGGCCAAGCGCGAGGGCCAGTTCCCGAATCGCGCGATGCTGGCCGAATTGAATGTCGTGCTCGATTTCGCCGCCACCACGCGTTCGGGTGATCTGGGTGAGTGCGACGGATTGAGCGAAGACGCCGCCATCCTGCCGCGCGTCACCTCGACCAGCGAGAACTGCCTCGGTTCGGAATGCGCCTTCTTCAACGACTGCTTCGTGGTGAAGGCGCGCCGTGCCGCGCAGGAAGCCGATGTCGTGGTCGTGAACCATCACCTGCTGTTCGCTGATCTGGCGATCCGGCGCGAAGGTTTCGGCGAGATCCTGCCCGGTGCCAACCTGTTCATCGTCGACGAGGCGCACCAGTTGCCCGATCTCGCCGGACAGTTCTTCGGCGAATCCTTGTCGACCCGGCAATTGGCCGATCTTGCCCAGGATGCATTGCGCGAAGCCGGCGATGTCGCCGGCGCGCGCTCGGCCCTGGTCACGGTGGCGCCGGCGATCGAGGACCAGGTCAAGAAGCTGCGCCTCGCGCTGCAGGGCGAAGCCGCGCGCGGGGCCTGGCCGCCCTTGCGCGAACGGGCCGCAGTACGCGACGCGATCGATCGCGTCGCGCAAGCCCTCGAGACATTGACTGCGGCGCTCGATCTCTTGGCCGATGCCAGCGAAGGCCTGGCCGCCTGCGCCGAACGTGCCGGCGTATTCGTTCAGCAGTTGTCGCTATGGCGCGACCCGGAACCGGATGGCCACGTGCTCTGGTACGAAACCAGCGAGCGCCACCTGACCGTGACCGCGACGCCGCTCGATGCGTCCGAGCCCCTGCGCGAGTTCCGCGAGCGACTCAAGGCGGCGTGGATCTTCACGTCGGCGACGCTGGCGGTGGCCGGCAAGTTCAACCACTACCTGGCGCAGATGGGGCTGCAGCAGCCGCGCACGCTGGCCCTGGCAAGTCCGTTCGACTACGCCAACCAGGCCTGATGTATCTGCCCAAGGGTTTGCCGGCGCCGAATTCACCCGAGCACACGCGCGCGGTCGTCAATCTCGCGATGCCGGTGCTGGAGGCGTCGAATGGGCGAGCTTTCCTGTTGTTCACCACGCACCGCGCGCTGAAACAGGCCGCGGAACTGCTGGCGCATTCGCGTTTCCCGCTGTTCGTGCAGGGCACCGCGCCGCGCTCGGCCCTGCTGGAAGCGTTCCGTGCTTCGGGTGATGGCGTGCTGCTCGGCGCTGCGAGTTTCTGGGAAGGGGTCGATGTGCGCGGCGATGCGCTGAGCGTGGTCGTGATCGACAAGCTGCCGTTCGCGCCGCCGGACGATCCGGTGCTCGATGCACGCATCCGCACGATCCGCGAACAGGGCGGCAATCCGTTCGCGCAGCTGCAGATTCCGCAAACCGCGATCGCGCTGAAGCAGGGCGCCGGACGGCTGATCCGCGACATCCATGATCGCGGCGTGCTGATGTTCGGCGATCCGCGCCTTAGGTGACCCAGGGCTACGGCCGCACCTTCATCGACAGCCTGCCGCCGATGCCGCGCACGCGCGAACTCGCGGACGTGCAGGAATTCTTCGCGCGCGACACCGATCCGGCACCGTTCTGATCGGGGCTCAGGCCTCGATCTCGTCACCCGGCCACGGATCGTCGCCGAGTTCGGCCGGCTTGACCTCGGGTCGCGCCACCTTGAACCACTGCGCATACAGCGCCGGCAGGAACAACAAGGTCAGCAACGTGGCGACGATCAGGCCGCCCATGATCGCCACCGCCATTGGTCCGAAGAAGGCGCTGCGCATCAGCGGGATCATCGCCAGCACCGCCGCGAGTGCAGTCAGCACGATCGGCCGGAAGCGGCGAATGGTCGAACCGACCACCGCGTCCCAGGGCGTGATGCCCTCGCCGATGTCGTGGTCGATCTGGTCGACCAGGATCACCGAATTGCGCATGATCATCCCGGACAGCGCGATCGTGCCGAGCATCGCGACGAAGCCGAACGGCGTGTTGAACAGCAGCAGGAACAGGGTCACGCCGATCATGCCCAGCGGTGCCGTCAGGAACACCAGGAAGGTGCGCGAAAAACTCTTGAGCTGGAACATCAGCAGGGTCAGCACGACGACGATGAACAGCGGCACGCCGGCATTCACCGACGCCTGGCCGCGGCCACTGTCCTCGACCGTGCCACCGAGTTGCAACAGGTACCCCGGCGGCAGGTTCGCGCGCAGCGTGGCGAGCTGCGTATCGATCTGCTTCGTGACCGTCGGCGGCTGGACCTGGCCATAGACGTCGCCGCGCACGGTCACCGTCGGCAGGCGATTGCGCCGCCAGATGATGCCTTCCTCAAGGCCGTACTCGATGGTCGCGATCTGCGCCAGCGGCACCGACTTCCCGGACTCGGTCGGGATCGCGAGCGAATCGAGCAGCGACAGCTTGGCGCGTTCCTCGACCGGGCCGCGCAGCATCACGTCGATGATTTCGTCGTCCTCGCGGTACTGGGTGATGCGCGAACCCGAGATCGAGCTCTGGATGAATTGCGACAGGCCCTGCGAGTTCACGCCCATCTGGCGTGCCCGGTCCTGGTCGATGTTCAGGCGGATGACCTTGCTCGGTTCCTCCCAGTCGAGATGCACGTTGGCGATGTCCGCATTCGCGCGCATCACCGAGGCGACGTCGCGCGCGATGCGGCGCACCGTCGGGATGTCCTCGCCCATCACCCGGAACTGCACCGGGAATCCCACGGGTGGCCCGTTCTCGAGGCGTGTGACGCGACCGCGCAACTCGGTGAAGTCGTCTTCGAACAACTGGATCAATCGCCCGCGCAGCGCTTCACGCGCCTGGATCGACTCGGTCAGCACGACGAACTGCGCGAAGCTGGCCTGCGGCAGTTGCTGGTCGAGCGGCAGGTAGAAGCGCGGCGAGCCGGAGCCGACGTAGGCAACATAGTTCTCGATGCCCTTCTGCTGGTCCAGGAAACGCTCGAGCTTCGTCACCGCGCGTTCGGTCGCATGCAGGGAACTGCCCTCGGGCAGCTTCATGTCGACCATCAGTTCCAGTCGCGTCGAGGCCGGGAAGAATTGCTGCTGCACGAAGCGGAACAGGCCGAGCGATACGACGAAGGCGAGCACGGTCGCCGCGATCACGGTACGACGGTGGTCGAGACACCACTCCAGCACGTCGCGGAAGCGCCGATAGAAGTTCGTGTCGTAGAGATCATGTCCGGCATGCGCGGCCTTGAGCTTGTCGCCGTCCGGCAGCAGGCGGTAGCCGAGATAGGGAATGAACACCACGGCGGCGATCCAGGACAGGATCAGCGCGATGGTCACGACCTGGAAGATCGAGCGCGTGTATTCGCCGGTACCGGACTGCGCCGTCGCGATCGGCAGGAATCCGGCCGCGGTGATCAGTGTCCCGGTGAGCATCGGGAACGCGGTGCTCGAATAGGCGAATGCGGCCGCGCGGACGCGGTCGTAACCCTGTTCGAGCTTCACCGCCATCATCTCGACCGCGATGATCGCGTCGTCGACCAGCAAGCCCAGCGCCAGCACCAGCGCACCGAGCGAGATCTTGTGCAGCCCGATGTCGAAGAACTTCATCGCGGCGAAGGTCATCGCCAGCACCAGCGGGATCGACAGCGCGACCACCAGGCCGGTGCGGTAACCGAGCGAGAAGAAGCTGACCGCGAGCACGATGATCACCGCTTCGGCCAGGGTGCGGACGAATTCCGCGATCGAGTTGCGCACCGCGCGCGGCTGGTCGGCGACGCGACCGAATTCGAGTCCGACCGGCAGGTCCTTCTCGATGCTGGCGGTGGCTTCGTCCAGCGCGCGCCCGAGACGGACGATGTCGCCGCCCTTCTTCATCGCGACGGCGAGGCCGATCGCTTCCTTGCCGAGGAAGCGCATGCGCGCCGCGGGCGGATCGACGAAGCCGCGATGCACTTCGGCGACGTCGCCGAGCCGGAACAGCCGGCCGTTGCCGCGAATGGTGATGTTGCGGATCGCGTCGACCGACTCGAAGGCGCCGCTGGCGCGCACGAAGATGCGGTCCTGGGCGGTTTCGAAACTGCCGCCGGCGGTCACCGCATTCTGCTGCTCGAGCTGCTGCACGACCGCGCCGAAATCGAGACCGAAGGTCGCGATCTTGGCGTTCGAGATCTCGACGTAGACGCGTTCGTCCTGCAAGCCGATCAGTTCGACCTTGGCCACGTCCGGCACGCGCAGCAACTGCAACTGCACGCGCTCGGCATAGGACTTCAGCAGGGCATAGTCGAAGCCGTCGCCGACCAGCGCGTAGATGTTGCCGAAGGTATCGCCGAACTCGTCATTGACGAACGGACCCTGCGAGCCCTGCGGCAAGGTATGCCGGATGTCGTTGATCTTTTTGCGCACCTGGTAGAACAGGTCGGGCATGTCCTTCGACGGCAGCGAATCCTTGGCCACCACGAACACGTTCGATTCGCCCGGCCGTGAATAGCTGCGGATGAATTCGAGCTGCGGCAGCTCCTGCAGCTTTTCCTCGATGCGCTCGGTGACCTGGCGCGCGGTCTCTTCCGCTGTTGCACCTGGCCACATCGT
Source organism: Lysobacterales bacterium (assembly GCA_016721845.1). Taxonomy (NCBI): domain Bacteria; kingdom Pseudomonadati; phylum Pseudomonadota; class Gammaproteobacteria; order Lysobacterales; species Lysobacterales bacterium. Next base: position 7,062 of record JADKHK010000001.1, on the reverse strand, counting down.
GCGCACGACCATGGCCTTGAAAGTGAACGGCGGGTCCTCGCTCTGGCCAAGGCGCATGTACGACCAGATGCCGGCGATCGCGAACACCATGGCGAAATACAGCACCAATGAGCGATTGCGCAGCGCCCATTCGGAGAGATTGAAGCCGCTCACAGCGTCACCGGACGGTTGTCGCGGTCGATCGGCTTGATTGCCTGGCCCGGCTGCAGCTTGTGGACGCCGTTCGCGACGACCCAATCGGTGGCCGCGAGACCACCGGTGACGGTCGCGCCATCCTCGCGATAGACGCCGAGCGTCACTTCACGCAAGGCCACCTGTTTCGTCTTCGCATCGACGATGTACACCGCCGGCTTGCCGTCCTTCTCGTGCACCGCCGAAAGCGGCACCAGGACCGAGGATGCACGTGCCGCGTCGGTCAGGAAGATGCGTGCGGTGCGGCCAAGCTGCACGTCGCCATCGGGGGCGTCGAATGCGACCTTGACGGCATTGGTGCGCGTGGCCGGATCGGCCTGGGGCGATACCTCGCGTATCGTGGCCGGATAACGCTTGCCGCTGGCGGCCCACATTTCCGCGATGACGACACGTCCCGGCTTGAACTCGCCGACCCGCGATTCGGGCACGTCGATGGCGACTTCGAGTTCGCCTTCATGCGCCAGCGCGGCCACCGGCTGGCCGGGTGACACCACCTGGCCAACCTCGGCCATGATCTGCGTGATCACGCCGCTGGCATCGGCCGCGAGCTGTGTGTAAGTGGTCTGGTTGCGTGCCACTTCGAGTTGCGCGCGGGCCTGTTCCAGCCCCGCTGCGGCGGCTTTCTGCTGGTTCGCGCGGGCATCGAACAACGCCTGGCTGATGTACTTCCGGTCGAGCAGTTGGCGATGGCGTTCGAGTTCGGCGTCGGCCAGCGCAAGATTCGCTTCGGCCGAGGCCACGGCTGCCTCGTAAGCGCTGACCTGCAGGTTCAAGTCGTCGGGGACGAGGGTGGCGAGTGCCTGGCCCTTGCGCACGCGGGCACCCACATCGACCAGCCGCTTGTCGATCTTGCCGGCGACCCGAAAGCCCAGCGTGCTCTGCACGCGCGCACGCACGTCGCCGGCATAGGTTTCGATCGCCATGGCTTCGAGTGGAATCGGCTTGACCACGATCGCGGGCTTGGCCGGCTCCAGCGGTTTGCCGGAGCCGCCACAACCGGCTGCAACGAGAACGAACAAGGACACGAGTGCAGCAACGGACAGGCGCGCGGGCAAGGACATGGCAGATTCCGGTGGACGGGTTAATGAACCGGCCGGTATAGTATGGTTACTAAACCGAACTGTCCAGTATTGTTATGACCAAATCCGTGAAGCCCGTGTCGAAGAAAAAACCGCAGCCACAGGGGCGGCCCAAGGACATGGGCAAGCGGGATGCCATCCTCGACGCCGCCAAGCAATTGTTCGCCACCCATGGCTTCGACGGCACCAGCATGGACACGATCGCGAAAGTCGCCGAGGTGTCCAAACTCACCGTCTACAGCCACTTCGGCGACAAGGACGCACTGTTCAAGGCTGCGGTCGAGTCGAAGTGCGAGCAGCAGATGCCGGCGGCGATCTTCCACGTGCCGGACGGTGCGCCGATCCGCGACGCCCTGCTCGCGATTGCACACGGCTTTCACGGCCTGATCCACAGTCCGGAATCGTTGTCCTTGCATCGCATGATGATCGCGAATGCGGGCCAGGACGCCCATCTGGCCGAGTTGTTCTTCGACGCCGGTCCGCGCAAGACATTGTCGGATTTCGAGCGATTTCTGAATCAGGCGATCGCCGCCAAGCAGCTCGACATCCCCGATCCGCCGCGCGCTGCGCAACACTTCTTCTGCCTGCTCAAGGGCATTGGTCATCTGAAGCAACTGTGCGGCTGCTCGAAGCCGGTGCCGCGCAAGGAAACTGCCGCGCACATCGACAGCGTCGTCGAGATGTTCCTGCGTGCCTACGGGCGGCCCAGCGCGGATCGCGGTCGCTGACCGCGGGTGCTGGCAGCGTGACCGTTCTCGTCGCGCTGGATCTCGGGGTCGTCGACGGCCGCAGGCACCACGAGTTCTTCCGACAGCACGGTGCGGCAACGCAGTTCGAAAGGCAGCGGCGGCGCCGCTCGATTAACGCGCGCTCCGTCCTGGCAGCACTGCCGCCAAGCGTGCGATCAGGCGCAGCGGCATCGGCGGGCGCGTTTCGCGGCCAGCCAGGGCCGCAGTGAGCAGCATCCGGAACGGCGCCGCATGCTCGGCGACGCGCAGCAATGCCCGACGCAGGACACGCATCAACGGACGGTCGTCGCCGTACAGGTGCACCACCGACAGCGTCGCCAGATAGAGCGGTTGCGCGATGGCGCGCAGGTCACGCTCGAAGTCGACCAGCACATCCATCGCGGCGAAATCGCGACCGCGACGTTGCGCGAGCAGGATGCGGTCGGCCAGCAAGGCGATGCCGCGCAGGCCGAGGTTGTAGCCGTGTGCGGTGATCGGGTGCATGCCGATCGCGGCGTCGCCGATGCAAGCGAAGCGTTCGGCCACGAGGCGTTCCGGCGCCACGCCGACCAGCGGATAGACATGGCGTTCGCCGACCAGATGCATCGCGCCGAGCCGATGCGCGTAATGGCGCGCGACCTCGTCGTTGAACGCTTCGGGCGACAGCGACTGCAGACCTGCGATGTCCGCGGGCGGCAAGGTGATGACCACCGAGGCGAGATCATGCTGCAGCGGCAACAGGGCCAAGGTCTGGCCATACGCCAGCCACTCCCAGGCGATGCCGGGCTGCGGTTTTTCGAGGCGCATGCGACAGACCAGCATGCTGCGCCCGAAATCGCGATGACGCGCGGCAATGCCGGCGGCGCGGCGACTGCTGGAGAAGCGGCTGTCGGCCGCGACCACGAGCCGGGCTCGGCAGAGCGTTCCATCGTCGAGTGTGACTTGAGCATGCGTGGCCTCGTTCCTCACCTCGACGACCTTGCGCCCGAGCCGCCAGTCGATCCCCTCCTGTGCCGTCGCCACCGCGTAAGCGACGCGACGCAGCGCGTGGTTGCTGGCCATCCAGCCGAGCGCGGCCGCGCCCTGCGGTGTCGACACGCGCATCGGCTCGGTCGAATCGCCGTCGAAGACTTGTGCCTCGCGCAGTCGCGCGAATTCGTCGGAGCCGAGCAGCGGCCATTGCCCCCAGTCCTCGAGCAATTGCCGCGACAGTGGGGTCAAGGCGATCTCGCGGCCATCGTCCAGCGGTTGCGCCAGCGATTCGCGTGTGCCCGGATCCGCGATGCAGACGGCCAAGCCTTGGCGCGCGAGCACGCCGGCCAGACTCAAGCCGGCCGGGCCGGCACCGATGATCAAAATGTCGTGGATGTCGCTCATGGGCGCGCTCCGTGGGAACGCGGCATCGTCGAGCATGGCCCGCGGCCGTGCGTTGACTCAGATCAGGTCGGCGCGGCGCGCATCGACTCGGTGTCGGCGGGGGTGCGTCACTGCGACACGCACAGGGCCAGCAACCACGCATTCAAGGTCCCGATGTCACCGCTCGCGTCGTCAGCAATGCGCAGCTGCCAGGCGCCTTGGGCCTGTTTCCCGTTGAACGCGACATAGGACGACTCCGGGCGGAAGCAGCCCGTAAATGGCGCCGATCCGCTGGTGATCGCGGTGGCACAGGCCGAGTTGAATATCGTGTTCGTGTAGTTGGCGCCTGAGGCACCATTGTCGGTGGAGGTCTCGACGCTGGTGGCGTCCGGTGCGAGCAGGGCGATGTCGAGATCCGAATCGGACGTGTGGGTTGCGTTCAACCGCATCACCACGCGCTGCACCTGTCCTCGCCCGCCGACCGCGATTGCGCTGCCGACGCCGACGGGCTGGTTGTCCGGGATCGACTTGGGGACATCCGCGGAGGTGTACACCACGGCGGTCTGGCCGGCGGCGTACGCACCCACCGATGCATTGCAGTGCAGGGCAACGGACGTCGGCACAGTCGATGAGTCCGTTGCCATCGTTATCGAGGCTGTCGTTGCAGTTGATTTCGAACGGCGACTGGCAGACAGAAGGGCTGCCGATGCAGGTATAGGGTGCCTCGATCGTGCACGTGTCCGAACAGCCATCGTTGTTCAAAGGGTTGTCGTCATCGCACTGCTCGTTGCTGGCAATCACGCCATCGCCGCAGATCGACAGGCAGACCGACGGTTCCCCGATGCATTGGTAGCCGGTTTCGACGAAGCAGAATCGGCGATTGCAGCCGTCGCCGCCGTCCGGGTTGCCGTCAACAAGGGCGAGAACACATCGCCGACGCCGCTGTCGCCGGCAAGAACGACAGGGCTCGACGCGACGCCGAACACGAGCAAGCTTGCGATCAGGTTCCGAGTCAAGACGGGTCTCCGGCGACGCCGCGTAGCCGGGACGAAAACCGCAGTCACGCCGCTCGAGCCCGTCGGATTGACGCGTTCGCGACACGCGTGATGAAACAATCGTGCGGTTTACTTCGAGGTTGCCATGCAGAATCTGCTCGACCCCGCCATCCTGTTCTTCGTGTTCGGCTTGCTGGCCGGATTCGTTCGCTCCAATCTCGAGATCCCCCCGCCGATCGCACGGTTCCTGTCCCTGTACCTGTTGATGGCGCTGGGTCTGAAGGGCGGGTTTGCGTTGCGCGAATCCGGCCTTACCCCGGATGTGGTCTCCAGTTTGGCGCTAGCGGTGTTGATGGCCGTCAGCGTTCCTGCGCTCGGCTACCTGATCTTGCGTCGGTTCCTCAACGGCTATGACGCGGCGGCGTTGGCGGCGACCTACGGTTCGGTGAGCGCGGTCACGTTCATCACCGCCGTCCAGTTCCTCGAACAGAATCACGTGCCGTACGGTGGGCACATGGCGGCGGCCATGGCGCTCATGGAATCACCGGCCATCGTCATGGCGGTCATGCTGGCGAACTGGACGCGGCAGCAGCACGACGGCGGCGAGGGGCCGAGGTCGGCGATCTCGCCGTCCAAGGTCCCTGCATGAGTCCTTCACCGATGGCGCGCAGCTGCTGTTGCTGGGCGCGATGGTCGTGGGTGTAGTGACGGGGAGTCCGGCGAACGCGCCATGCAACCGTTCTCGGGCGATCTCTTCAAGGGCATGCTGTCGTTCTTCCTGCTCGATATGGGCCTGCTGCCTCCGCGCAACATCGGTGAGCTGCGCGGCAAGTCGCCGTGGTTGCTGCTCTATGCCTTGCTGGCGCCCTGGGTCCATGCCGCCATGGCCCGGGGCTGGCGCGGGTTGCAGGGCTTGTCCGTCGGCGACACCACCCTGCTCATGGTGCTGGCCGCCAGCGCGTCCTACATCGCCGTGCCTGCGGTAGTCCGACAGGCGATCCCCGAGGCGAATCCGTCGCTGTACTTCGGCATGTCGCTCGGTCTGACCTTTCCTTCAACATCCTGTTCGGCATTCCGATTTACCACGCGGTGGCGCGATGGGCTGCTGAACAGTGAGCGCCTGCGACGCGACTCCCGCCTGGCCCTGAAACCTGCTTCAATGCGCGCCAGCGGGGGTGCCGCGCCATGCGCCGGCTGAGAGAGACCCTTTATGCGCGAGATCGCGTTGAGCGACACGCCGAAGGTGTTCGGTGCCGAGAAGAATCCGCCGTTCGCCGTCTACGACACCTCGGGACCGTATACCGATGACTCGGTGCGCATCGACCTGACGGCCGGCCTGGCCGAGCTGCGTGCGCAGTGGATCGACGCGCGCGACGACACGACGCGTCTGCCCGACCTCAGTTCGCAGTACGGGCGCCAGCGCGCGGCCGATCCGAAACTCGCCGCGGTGCGCTTCCCGCGCGTGCATGCGCCGCGTGTCGCGAAGTCCGGCGCCAACGTCTCGCAAATGCACTATGCGAAGCGCGGCATCGTCACGCCCGAGATGGAGTACATCGCGATCCGCGAGAACGCGAAGCTCGAATCGCTGCGCGCGCTCGGCGGTTTCAAGCAGCATGCAGGCGAGTCGTTCGGTGCGGCGATCCCGAGCCTGATCACGCCCGAGTTCGTGCGCGACGAAGTCGCTCGCGGGCCGCGCGATCATCCCGAACAACATCAACCATCCGGAAACCGAGCCGATGATCATCGGCCGCAACTTCCGGGTGAAGATCAATGCCAACATCGGTAATTCGGCGGTGACGAGTTCGATTGCCGAGGAAGTCGAAAAGATGGTGTGGGCGATCCGCTGGGGCGCCGATACGGTCATGGACCTGTCGACCGGCAAGCACATCCACGAAACGCGCGAATGGATCATGCGCAATTCGCCGGTGCCGATCGGCACCGTGCCGATCTACCAGGCGCTGGAAAAAGTCGACGGCCGTGCCGAAGAACTGACCTGGGACATTTCCGCGACACGCTGATCGAACAGGCCGAGCAGGGCGTCGACTACTTCACGATCCATGCCGGTGTGCGCCTGGCCTGTGCCGCTGACCGCGCGTCGTGTCACCGGCATCGTCTCGCGCGGCGGTTCGATCCCATGCCCAAGTGGTGATTGGCGCATCACAAAGGAATCCTTCCTCTACACGCTTTCGAAGAGATCTGCGACATCGCAGGCCTGCGACGTCGCCTTCTCGGCTCGGTGACAGCCTGCGTCGGGCTCGATTGCCGATGCCAACGATCGCGCCCAGTTCGCCCGAACTGGAACGCTCGGCGGACTGACCAAGATCGCCTGGAAGCACGACAATGCAGACCGTGATCTGAAGGCCCCGGCCACGTGCCGATGCAGTTGATCAAGGAGAACATGGACAAGCGGCTGCGCGGTGCGGCGAAGCGCCGTTCACGCTCGGCCCGCTGACCACCGACATCGCGCCCGGCTACGACCACATCACCAGCGCGATCGGCGCGGCGATGATCGGCTGGTACGGCACCGCCATGCTCTGCTACGTCACGCCGCAGGAACACCTCGGCCTGCCGAACAAGCAGGACGTGCGCGACGGCACATCAGCCACCTACCGCGCACGCAGCTGATCTCTCAAGGAGTCATCGGGCGCACGGCCCGCGACAACGCTAGCAAAGGCGCGTTTCGAGTTCGTTGGCAGGACCAGTTCAATCTCG